>JAFUPT010000117.1 GCA_017481065.1 Clostridia bacterium
AACCTGCGACCTTTTGGTCCCGAACCAAACGCGCTACCAAACTGCGCTACACCTCGATAATATGGAGCCAATGAGGGGACTCGAACCCCTGACCTGCTGATTACGAATCGGCTGCTCTACCAACTGAGCCACATTGGCATCTGCGGCGCATCGCCGAAACTTCAGCTAACTGCCGCTGACAATTAAAGATTATAGCACAATTGGCAGCAAATGTCCAGCGCTGGAACTGGGGATGGGAATATTTAACATAGCCCAGCCCCTGCTAGCGCATCTGCAACATGTATTTTTCCAAGAATGATTTGACATCGTTTTCATCAATGGTATAATTAAACTGGACATAAAGGAGGCGAAAACCATGAAGACGGCATCCGGGGGCAGGTGGTTGGTGGTTTACATGCCTGCCAGCCAGCATCAGGCGGGGAAAATCGCCCGCATGCTGGAGGATGAAGGTTTTCTGGTGAAGATAAAATCGCTTCCCGGTTCCGGCGCTTTTGAAATCCGGGTGCTGGCATCCGAGGCGGAAGAAGCGCGCAGCTTGCTTATGGAAAAGGGATTATAAATTGTAAAGGAGAAGCTGACATATGAAGCGTATTGGTGTATTGACTTCCGGCGGAGATGCGCCGGGCATGAATGCTGCGATTCGTGCGGTGGTGCGCACGGCGCTGGATTTGGAAATGAGCGTGGTTGGCTTCAAGCGCGGTTATAACGGCCTGCTGATGCGCAGTCCGGACCAGCGGGACGACTTTGAAATTATGACGGCCTCCAGCGTATCCAACCGCATTCATCGCGGCGGCACCTTCCTGATGACTGCCCGCTGCACCGATTTCCTGGATGTGGAAAACCAGAAGAAGGCCATCCAGAACATGAAGACCATCGGCGTGGAGGGCCTGGTTTGCATCGGCGGCGACGGCACCTTCAAGGGCGCGGAGGCGCTGTGCAAGCTGGGTTTCCCGGCAGTGGGCGTGCCCGGCACCATCGATAATGACCTCGCCTACACCGATTATACCATCGGCTTTGATACCGCGCTGAACACCGCCTGCGAATGCATCAACCGCATCCGCGAAACCAGCGATTCCCACGAGCGCACCAGCCTGATCACCGTGATGGGCCGCAACTGCGGCGATATCGCGCTGCACACGGCGCTGTCCTGCGGTGCGGAGATCTACATGGTTCCCGAAATTCCGTGGAGCCTGGAGGAGGTTGCCGAGCGCGTGAAGTGGGGCGTGCTCCGCGGCAAGCGCAGCATGATCCTGGTGTTTGCCGAGGGCGCGATGAGCTCCCTCACCACAAACCTGCCGGAGCTGCTCAAGGCCAATCCCAAGCTCAGCGACATCGAGCCCGATGAGATCGACAGCCACCAGATCGCCCGCATCATCGAGGTGCTCTCCGGCCATGAAACCCGTGCAACCGTGCTGGGTTACCTGCAGCGCGGCGGCAGCCCCTCCGCGAAGGACCGCATCCTCGGCACCCAGTTCGGCGCGCGGGCAGTGGAGCTGCTGCACAAGGATATCGGCGGCATGGCCGTGGGCGTGCGCGGCATGGAGATGATCGAGGTTCCCTTCGCCGATGTGCAGAAGGGCCAGCATGCAGCGGACGTGGGCATCGCGGAGCTGGTAGACGTGATGGCCGTAATGACCCGGGCATAATTATGGAAAGAATTCTGATCACCGGCGCAGGCAGCGAAATGCAGGGCGTCGGCAGGCTGGCGGATGGCCGCGCCGCATTCGTGCCTGGCGCGCTCCCCGGCGAAATTGTTGAAATTGAAATTGCGAAGGACGCCGCCCGCTTCTGCGAGGCCCGGCTGCTTCGCGTTGTGCAGCCCTCCCCGGACCGCGCCGAACCCGCATGCCCGCATTACGGCGTGTGCGGCGGCTGCTCGGCCCAGCACATGAATTATCAGGCGTCCCTCCGCCTCAAGCGGCAGCGGGTGTATGATGCGCTTCAACGCATCGGCGGCGTGGAAAATCCCCTGGTGGGGGCTGCCATCGGCTGCGAAAATCCCGAGAGGTGCCGCAACAAGGCCGAATATGCCGTCTCCTTCCGGGATGGCAGGCTCCTGATCGGCAGTTTTGAAGCAAAGAGCCGCCGCATCGTGCCCCTGAAGGACTGCATGCTCCAGCACGAGGCCAGCATCTGCGCGCTCAGCTGGGTGCAGGCGGAGCTGCCGAAGTATAGCTGCGCGGGCCGCATCCGCTTCCTCGTCACCCGGGTAAACCGGGCGGGGGAGATGGTCGCGGTGTTCTGTGCCGACGCGCCCGTGCAGGAGGATGTGCGCCGCATGGCAAAGCCGCTGATGGAGGCCGTGCCGGAGGTGAAGTCCCTGTACTTCTGCAAGCTGAACTTCCGTCCCGCCCACGCCCTCGACGGCGCGTGCAGCCACATCGCCGGCAGCAAAACCATGGTGGACGAGCTGCTGGGGCTCAGGTTCGAGCTCTCACCCCAGTCCTTCTTCCAGGTAAACCCCGCGCAGGCGGAGAAGTTGTATTTGAAGGCGCTGGAGGCTGCGGGCCTTCATGAAAACTGCGATAAGCGCGTCCTCGACGCCTACTGCGGCGCGGGCACCATTACCCTCGCTGCGGCGCGGCTGGCAAAGCATGCCACGGGCGTGGAAATCGTGCCGCCCGCCATCGAAAATGCCAGGCAGAACGCAAAGCGCAACGGCCTCGAGAAGAAAACCCGCTTCATCTGCGCCGATGCGGCCAAGGAGATTCCGAAGCTGATTTCTGCGGGAGAACGCTTCGACGCCGCCATCATCGATCCGCCTCGGAAGGGCGCGGACGCGGCGCTGATCCATGCGCTGGCGGATGCGAAGATCGATCGCATCTCCTATGTCTCCTGCAATCCTTCCACCCTCGCCCGGGATGTGAAAATCTTCCGGGAGCGCGGCTACCGCCTCGAATGGGCCCAGCCGGTGGATATGTTTCCCTGGACGGAGCATGTGGAAACTGCCGCGCTGCTGGTGCGGAATTGATCCCGGCAGGGTCCAAGCAATGCACCGTGCAGAAGCAAGAAAATGACGCGGCAAGGATGGTGGAAAATGCGCTTTTGGCATAAACTGTTCGGCAGGCAAACTGCCGTGGAGCCGGACCCAATGGAAGAGGAAATCCGCCGCCTGGACGCCATCGAAGCCCTCGGCCCGAAGTCTGGGAAGGAAGCGTATTGGCGCACGCTGCATCCGCTGGTGCAGGCCTACTGGGTCTGCCGGGTGGACTGGAAGCATGAAGAAGAACTTCCCATCAGCGCGGGCGATGCATCCAGCGTGTTTCACCGCTGGGGTTATCCCGTCGGCAGCTATTCCTTCCAGATAACCGCCCGCCAGCAGGAGCTCATGGATCGGTACGGCTCCATCCGGGAAGCCCTGTGGCAGCAGAGCGTGGAGGCGGACCGGCGCTTCGGGCAGATCGAAGCGGAGGCCGCCGGGGAAAAGGAACGGGCATGGCAGGCCTACCGGGAGCATTTTCAGATGCTGCCCCCGCAGCTGCAGT
>JAFUPT010000118.1 GCA_017481065.1 Clostridia bacterium
CGCAGGATGGCGTCGGCCTCGCGCAGCGCATGCAGGCGGTCGCGGGTGATGGCGCCGAGGCAGCGCACGCCCAGGCCCGGGCCGGGGAAGGGCTGGCGGTATACCATGTTTGCGGGCAGGCCCAGTGCGTCGCCAACCACGCGAACCTCGTCCTTGTACAGCAGCTTCACGGGCTCGACCAGTTCAAAGTCCATGTCCTCCGGCAGGCCGCCCACGTTGTGGTGGGCCTTTACGCCCTTGGATTCCAGGATGTCGGGATAGATGGTGCCCTGCGCCAGGAAGGAAATGCCCTCCAGCTTGGAGGCCTCTTCGGCGAATACATTGATGAATTCGTTGCCGATGATCTTGCGCTTCTTCTCCGGATCGGTCACGCCCGCCAGCAGGTCGAGGAAGCGGTCGGTGGCGTCCACATAGACCAGGTTGGCGTCCAGCTCCTTGCCGAATACGTTGATCACCTGCTCGCTCTCGCCCTTGCGCATCAGGCCGTGGTTTACATGCACGCATACGAGCTGCCTGCCGATGGCCTTGATCAGCAGCGCGGCCACAACGGAGGAATCAACACCGCCGGACAGCGCCAGCAGTACCTTCTTGCTGCCAACCTGTGCACGGATGCTTTCGATCTGTTCTGCAATAAATGCATCTGCCAGTTCTTTGGTGGTAATACGCACCATGGTGTCGGGTCTCTTGTTGTTATCCATATCAATGACCTTTCCTTTCCGTTTGGTATGCCCTTATCCTTCGGATTTACTCCCTAATCATATCAAATTCGCGGAAATCCGTCAATCTCGGCGCGGCCGATTTCGGCTTCTTCCCGAAAAAATAATGCCTTTTGCCGAATGAATATCCGGGAGTTAAAATGAATGTTCGAAAACTTGATCCTTCGGCATTCTGATGCAGAAAGTATATCCCCTGCGTATTGCGCCTTCAAGCGGGTTTTTATTAAACTTGTGCATTTGCTGCGCGGCATTTATTGGAACAGCCTCCGCAGCTTCAGCCCGTCCCGGAATTCAAAGCGGCGCTCCAGCAGCTTCGTGCATTGCCCGATGATCCAGCCGTTCACCAGCGCGCAGAATATTGTGCCCAATTTCACGCCTTCAAAATGCCCGAATCCAAAGAAAATAAAGGAAAGAAGGATGGCGATGAGGCAGCTGATGCAGTCGTAAATGGTCTTCACCCGGGGAATGGGCGCGCCCAGCTTCCCGGCAAGCTCCTTCACGAAGAGCTCATACACCTCCGGGGCGATGTAGGTGTGAAACAGCAGCGCCACTCCCAGCGAGCATGCCAGCATGCCCAGCAGGTAAAATGCCGCCCGCAGCGCCATGCCGCTTCCGGGAACCAGCGCCACCAGCGCCATCATGCCGTCCAGCGCAAAGCCGTAAACCACCGCGGTCACAAAGGAAAATAAATAGGAAGCCTTCGCCCGCCGCAGCACCAGCATCATCAAAAGCAGTATCACCAGCTGCAGCAGGTATTCCGCCATTCCAAAGCTGAAAAAGGGCAGCGCCGGGCTGATCTTCAAATGCAGCAAATATGCCGGGGCCACCACCATGGATACCCCGAAATCCGCCCGCTCCATCAATGCCGTGCCCAGCGCCAGTATGATAATGCCCAGCACATAGGCCCATTCCGTGTAAAATGCCCGCTTTTTCATTCGTAAGCCTCCCAAAAAGAAATGCTTCCCGCGTTTGATATCAGAAACGCGAAAAGCTCTTGCCACCAGTATAATCCTTCAAAACATAGCTGTCAAGAAAAATTCCATATAACTATTGACAGGGGAGCGGGGGAGGAGTACAATAAAACCATCAATTGGTCAGACCATTTGACCATAAGCGCGATTCTTATATCAAAAAGGAGAAATTCACCATGGGCAAGAAGGTATTCATGATCCACACCAGCACCGTAAGCTACAATGAACTCCGCTCCCTCTTCAAAAAGCATGCGCCCGACGCGCAGGTTTTCTCCATCGTGGATGATAGCCTGATCGAAGAAGTCAAGACCGTCGGCCATATCACGCCGAACCTGATCGGCCGCATGTGCGCCTATTTCAAGATCGCCGAATCCCAGGGCGCGGACCTGATCTTCAACCAGTGTTCCTCCGTGGGCGAGGCTGCCGAGCTGGCCGCCAAGACCGTGAACGTACCCATGCTGCGCGTGGACCGCCCCATGGCCGAAAAGGCCGTCACCATGGGCAAGAAGATCGCCGTGGTCGCCACCGTCGCCTCCACCGTGGAGCCCAGCGTGAATATCGTAAAGCGCGCCGCTGCGGAAGCCGGAGCCGACTGCGAAATCATTCCCTACCTGATCGACGGCGCCATGG
Organism: Clostridia bacterium; assembly: GCA_017481065.1. The sequence goes on from JAFUPT010000118.1 coordinate 2,318, forward strand.
ATATCCTGATGAACGAGGGCCAGGAGCGCCACAACAAGTATGTAATGGAAGTGCTGAAGAAGTGCGAAAACGAAGTGGACGTCATCGTGCTGGCACAGGGCAGCATGACCGTGCTCATCCCCGAGCTGGGCGTTATCAAAAAGCCCGTGCTCACCAGCCCCGAACTGGGCGTCATGCGCGCGGCAGAAATGCTGAAGGAAATGTAAAATGGCGCGGGACATCTCTTTCACCCCGCTGGACCGGGCGGATTTTGCCGATCGCATCATCGATGAAATCAAGCGCATGATCTCCGATGGCAGGCTGCTCCCCGGCGATAAGCTGCCCACCGAGCGGGATCTCGCCGCACAGTTCGGCGTGAGCCGCGCCTGCGTGCGGGAAGCCCTGCATTCCCTGGAAACCCTCGGCCTGATCGAGGCCCGGGTGGGATCGGGCACCTACCTCTCCGAAAATCCGGATTCCATCCTCGAACACCTCTCCTGGGTCGTCTATTTCAGCGGCAGCATCGAGGGGGACCTGCGGCAGGCGCGCCTGGTTCTCGAACCGGAAATCGCCGCCCTCGCCGCGGAAAATGCCACGCTCCATGATGTGCGCGCCCTCGAGGAATGCCTGAACAAAATGGCCGCCTGCCTCGGCAATCCCCGGGAGGCCGCAGCCCAGGATTTTGAATTCCATGTCGCGCTGGCCAAAGCCGCCCACAACCTCGTTTTGCAGGAGATGATCGTGGGCATGCAGTGGATCCTCCGGGGCTATATCTCCCGCAAGCTCGAGGACTGCGATGATCTGGATTATGTGTGCTATGCCGAGCACAAGGAAATCTATGATGCCGTGCGCGACCGCGATCCCGAGCGCGCCCGGGAGGCCATGCGCCGCAGCGTAAACGAAAGAAAACTGTTTGAAACCGTTATCAAGGAGGATATATAAATGAAGGGTTATTTCCATCGCGTAAGTGAACAGACGCCCACCGGCTTCTGGATCAACAATGTCACCCAGAAGGAAGCCCACATGGCCATCGATGCCGGCGCTTCCGGCTGCACCCAGAACCCCTCCTATGTGTGGAAAATGCTGAACCATCCCGAGGGAAAGGCCCATGCGCTGGAACTGCTCGATAAGTTCATGGCCCAGTACAGCGATGACAACGATGTTGAGGTTGCCCTGCAGCGCGCGCTGGTGGGCGAAATTGCCGAAATCTTCCGCCCCATGTATGAAGCCAGCGGCGGCAGGGCAGGCTTCGTCAGCATCCAGGGCGATCCCTTCCATGAGGACACCGAAACCATCGTCCGCATGGCCCGCTTCAACCGCGAGGCCGGTCCCAACATCATGGCCAAGATTCCCGCCACCGAGGACGGCCTGAAGGCCATCGCCATCCTCGCCAAAGAGGGCGTGCCGATCAATGCCACCGAGGTCATGTCCGCCCGCCAGGCCCTGGATGTGTGCGAGGTCTATGCCGAGGCCACCAAGGGCATGGCAAACCCGCCGGTCATCTATTTCTCCCATATCGCCGGCATCTTTGATGAATATATCGCCGATTATGCCAAGAAGATCGGCGCGGATGTGCCCTCCGATTATCTCTGGCAGGCCGGCATCGCCTGCGCCAAGAAGATTGATCAGCTTGTGCATGAAACCGGCGTGAACATCGGTTTCATCTCCGGCGGTGCCCGCGGCCTCCAGCATTACACCGAAATGGTCGGCTGCAAGTGCGTCATCACCATCAACTGGATCGGTACCGCCGATAAGCTCATCGAGCAGAATCCCCCCGTTGTGCAGCGCTTCCTCCAGCCCACCCCCCATTCCGTGGTGGATACCCTCTGCGAAAAGCTGCCCGATTTCCGCAAGGCTTACGAAGTCAATGCCATCAAGCCCGAGGAATACGAGGAGTACGGCCCCGTCGTGCGCTTCCGCGTCAGCTTCGAGGAAGCCTGGCAGAGCGCCCTGAACCTGATCAAGAGCAAGAGATAAACGCCCGGGGTGGACGACAGGAACCTTGGGGCTGTCCCAGACCTCTGCTTAAGGGACTCTGTCCCTTAAGAATCCCTGCCAGGGGAAATGATTTCCCCTGGACCCCTCACAAAAGAGGCACCCGTCAGGGTGCCTCTTAAGATTTTATTTTGAAAAACGCGCCGCCAAAGGCGCGTTTTTGTTGCAGAGGGTTCCAAGGGGGATGATCCCCCTTGGCAGGGTGCAGGGACAGCGTCCCTGCTGGGGTTTCAGGGGCAAAGCCCCTGAGC
>JAFUPT010000022.1 GCA_017481065.1 Clostridia bacterium
AAAACCCTCTATGTAAACCCGGAAAAGCCGTCGGAAGGATAATCCAGCGTCCGGGAACAAATGCGCATTTTCTCCGTCTAACTGACAGAATCTGGAGGTATGTACTATGAAAAAACTGCTTGCTTTGCTCCTCGCCGCGCTTCTCCTCGCCTGTCCCGCGCTGGCGGAGGAGGAAAACTGGTATCTGGAAACCGCAAAGGAGCTGATCCTCAGCATGGGCGAGCTCGCAAAGGACGAGGCTTACCACGCCTCCTTGAGCAGCGCTACCTTCGATTGTATTGAACCGCTGAAGCAAGCCGATTATGCAAACATCATCTCCGCATGGAGCTATGATGTTCCCCCGGTAGACGGCGTGTTTGCGCTGATGAGCATTGCGGAGGGCGCGAAAATGAGCCGCACCGCGTTGGATTATCTGAACGCCCGCTTTCCCATGACCATTCCCACCATGTACAACAGCAGCTTTGGCTCCCAGGAGGGTATTGCCGCAGCCGCTATGCTCAGCTATTCCCGCAGCTTCATCACGCCTGAGAACTTTGCTCCCTGCATCATCACCCTGGAATTGGATAAGGCTGCAATCGCCGTATCCTTCTGCCGGACCGGCGATGAAACCATCACCGCCACCGCCTGTCCCCTCTTCGGCGCGGAGGATATCTCCCCCGCCGAGGCTGTCCAGAGCCTGAACCAGAGTTTCCCCGTCATGAAAAAAGCACAGCTCCTTTAATTTCAATCAAGAAACCGGCGGTCAATCCGCCGGTTTCTTCTTTTTGGATCCTCGCAGCGCACGTTTCTCCTGCGCCTCCCGCTTCTTTCTTCGCTTTTCAAGCACATTGTGATCATAACTGCCGCCGTGCTGAAAAATCCATTCATTCAATCCGTCATTCTGTGTACAGAGAGCATCAAAATATCCATCCCTGCCCATGAAGCGCAGCCGGTCCTGCAGGGGCATCTTTGATCCGATACGGAAATGAACCTCCTCCACCGCTCTGTCAAAACTAATCAGCGGCGCATACAGAAGTATGGTGTGCCTGCCTCCCAAACAAATATGCCAGTTTTTATCCACATAGCTCAACACACCGCCGCGCCGCACCAGCTCCTTGCCCTGCAAAAGCGCTTCCACATCCACGTCCCTCCGGAAGAGCAGCTGCACGCCTCTGCGCAGTTCCAGTATCCTGCTCCACGCAGCGCAGCCGACCATCAGCAGCATGATGCAGCACCCGCTCAGCAGACCGCCAGTGCCGATTCTGCCACTCAGATATGCGATGCATACCGCCAGGCAAAGCGCTGCAGCAAGCACCGCCATCCGTACAGCATATCTTCCGTATGCCGCCCACAGGAGCCGGTTGCGCGTCGCCGGAACATATTCTTCCTTACGGCTCATGCGGCGTCGCAGAAAGAAAATCAGGGCGCAGGCCATAACAGCCAGCACAAACAGAAAATCCACTCCGCTTTGCGATTCCACCGTCATTCCTCCCGCCTCCTTTTCCTCTTGTTCTGCCGATGCGCATGCTTTTCCCGCGAAACAAAGCCCCGACCACAGCAGGGTGGTCAGGGCCACAATTGATTTTATCTCACCAGCTCCGCCAGCGCATCCTTGCCCTGATAGCCCACGGACTGGTTTACCACCTTGCCGCCCTTGAACACCATCAGCGCCGGAATTGCGGCGATGCGGTAGGCCATGGCGAGCTCGGGATTTTCATCCACATTCACCTTCACCGCCTGGATCTCAGGATGCTCGCTGGCAAATTCCTCAATCACCGGCCCCAGCATCTTGCACGGGCCGCACCAGGTCGCCCAGAAATCCACCAGCACAGGCTTCTCGCTGGAAAGAACTTCCTTTTCAAAATTATCTCTATTGACCGCAATCACTGCCATGATTGTTACCTCCTTTTTCTATCTGGTATATTTATACCCCAGAGGAAGGTATTTCAAACACGAACCTGTCCGTTTCCCCGAATTACATATTTGTGGCTCACCAGCTGGTTCAGGCCCATCGGACCGCGTGCGTGCAGCTTCTGGGTGGAGATGCCGATCTCCGCGCCGAGGCCGAATTCGCCGCCGTCGGTGAAGCGGGTGGATGCGTTCACATATACCGCCGCGGAATCCACCTCGTTGGCGAAGCGCTCGGCTGCGGCGTAATCATTGGTGATGATCGCCTCGCTGTGGTGGGTGGAATATTTGGCGATGTGGGCGATGGCCTCTTCAATGCCGGATACCACCTTCACGGCGATGATGTAATCCAGGAATTCCGTGGCATAGTCCGCCCCGGATGCGGGCAGGGCATCCGGCAGGATGGCGCAGGTTCTTTCACAGCCGCGAATCTCCACGCCCTTCTCCCTCAGCTTCGCCGCGATGGCAGGCAGGGCCTTTTCCGCAATGGCTTCATCCACCAGCAGATTCTCCAGCGCATTGCACACCGAAGGCCGGCTGGTCTTGCCGTTGAACACGATCTCCGCCGCCATATCGATATTCGCGCTCTTCTCCACATATGCATGGCAGTTGCCGGTGCCGGTTTCGATCACGGGCACCGTGGCGTTCTCCACCACGGAGCGGATCAGTCCCGCGCCGCCCCGGGGAATCAGCAAATCGAGATAGGCATTCAGCTTCATCAGCGCGTTGGCCGTCTCCCGGCTGGTGTCCTCAACCAGGATCACCGCATCGGGATCGATTCCCGCCTTCTCCAGACCCCGCCGCATGGCGCGGGTGATGGCCATGTTGGATCGAATGGCCTCGCTGCCGCCGCGCAGGATGCAGGCGCTTCCCGCCTTGAAGCACAGCGCCGCCGCGTCCCCCGTCACATTCGGACGCGCCTCATAGATGATGCCGATCACGCCGAAGGGCACGGTGCGCTTTTCAATCCGCAGGCCGTTGGCCAGGGTTTCGCCGCTGAGCAGGGCGCCCACCGGGTCCGGCAGCGCCGCCACATCCCGTATGCCCTTGGCCATCCCGGCAATGCGGGCTTCGGAGAGGGCCAGCCTGTCGATCATCGGCTCGGGCGTGCCCTTCTGCCGGGCGGCGATCACATCCTCCGCGTTCGCGGCGAGGATTTCTTCCGAGCAGTTCAGTATTTCATCCGCCATGGCGTGCAGCGCGGCATTCTTCGCCGGCGTGGAAAGCTTTGCGAGGCTGCCCGCAGCGTTCTTCGCCCGTGCGCCGGTTTCAGTGAGGTTGTACATACGGAAAACTCCTTTCTGGTGAAAGCGGGAGGACGTTGGGGGCTTTCAGCCCCACCCTCCCGACCAAAGGGAATGATTCCCTTTGGAATCCTCTGCAAAGCGATGCTGCGCATCGCCAGAAAATATGAAAGCATCTCTGCTGTCGCAAGGCTTCTCCTTGAGGGACTGATGAGCTGTTTTTTCTCTTCGGCACTGCGAAGCAGTGCTTACAGAGGGTTCCAAGAGGGATCATCCCCCTTGGCGGATTCTCAAGGCAGCGCCTTGAGCGGGTTCTCAGGGCAGAGCCCTAAGCGTCCCCTTATCTCTTCTCCCCCGGGAACACCGTGCCGACTTCCTCCCCTGCCAGCAGGCTGTACAGGTTTTCAGGCGTGGAGCCATCGATGATGGCGGTGGTGATGCCCGCGGCGGTGGCGATGCCCGCAGCGAGAATCTTGGTGTACATGCCGCCGGTACCCCGGGAGGAACCCGCGCCGCCGGCGATGCGCCGGGTTTCATCGGTGATGTGGTCCACCACATGGATCAGCGGGGAATCCGGGTTTTCCTTGGGATTCTGGGCGTGCAGCCCATCGATATCGGTTAGGATCACCAGCGCATCGGCATGCACCACCTTGGCAACCACGGCGGAAAGGGTATCGTTGTCGCCGAACTCAATTTCCTCGGTGGCAACGGTATCATTTTCATTGATGATGGGCAGCGCGCCCATGTCCAGCAGGCGCTCGAAGGCATTCTGGATGTTGTAGAGGCGCATCTTGTCATCCACGCAGTCCCGGGTGAGCAGCACCTGGGCGGGGGTGGTGCCATAGTCGCCGACGAGCTTATCAGAAATAGACATCAGCTCGCACTGGCCCACGGCCGCGCAGGCCTGCCTGCCGCCGATATCATGGGGCTTGGCGGGCAGCTTCAGCTTGCCCACGCCCACGCCGATGGCGCCGGAGGACACCAGTATGATCTCCGTTCCCTGGTTGCGCAGGTCGGCAAGCACCCGGGCGAGATGGTCCATGCGGCGCAGGTTCAGCTTCCCGGTATCGTGGGTCAGGGTGGAGGTACCCACCTTCACCACCAGCCGGCGGATGTTCTGAAAGAAATTCATATGAAAATACCCCCGTTTCTATGCTGAGATTATAGCACAGAAAGCGGGGGTTGTACAGATTTTTTATGCGCCTTGCTTCATACGAGCAGCGGGGCAACCGCCTCGTAAATCACCGCGTGGCCGCGCTCGTTGGGATGGATGCCGTCCACGCACATCATGTCCTCCAGCCGGCCCGCCTCCAGCATGCGGCTGCGGATATCCACCAGGCGCACGCCCAGCGCCGCGGCAATTTCCTTCACCTTCTCGGCATAGCCAGCCTGCCAGCGGTAAATGGCCTCCACATCGCCCAGGTATTTCAGAATGTTCGCTGCGTTCAGGCCCTTGGAAACCCATTCATAGTAGCGCTTCGCCACCAGCGGCGGCGGCGTGACCAGCACGGGCAGCATGCCCGCCTCCCGCACCCGGCGCACCATTTCGGCGATGTTCCTTGCAAACTGCTCGATGGGCACCTTCCCCGCCTGCCGCTTCCCGGGCTCCTCGGAAACGGCCTTCCAGTCGAGGTCGCAATCATTTCCGCCGTATTCAATCACGGCGATGTTTCCTTCCTTCATCTGCTCGGGACGCATGCGCTCCAGGCCGTTTTCGCTGGTCTGGCCCATCACCGAATAATTCGAAATATTCACGCCCTTTTCCCTGCCCAGCTTCAGCAGGCAATTTTCACGGCACACGGCATAGCGGCCCCGCGCCTCATCATATACCACGCCCTTGGCGATGGAATCGCCCCATACGCAAAGCTCCTCAGAAAACATGTCATCGCCTCCACATGATCTGGTTTTCAAAACCATATTACATCGTTTATCTCTCTTTGTCAAGCCAATTTGAAAAACTTTGTTGGCAAACACTCCAAAGTGTGCTATAATACGGATAGTTATTATTCGAAATATCATCGAGCGAGGCATGAGAAAGCAATGGCAGAAGGAATGGAGCGCGTTTACAGCGAAATCAGCCGGTTTACGCCCATACCCTGGGATACGATTCCGGATTTGGGCCTCTACATGGACCAGGTGATCACCTTCATCACGCGCGCATATGAGCCGCTCTACGGCGAATCCACCAAGGGCTACCTCTCCGCGCCGATGATCAACAATTATGTGAAAAACAAGCTCATCCCCCGTCCCTCCGGCAAGAAATACAGCCGGCTGCAGATCGCGATGCTGATCATGATCGTGGTGCTCAAGCGCGTGAGCACCATGGAAGATATACGCGAAATGCTGTGCGTGGAGGGCGAGGAAGATGTGCGCCGCCTCTACGAACTATTCTGCGCCCGCCAGGCCGCTTCCATACAGGCGATGCTCAGCATGCGCAGCGAGCTGAACCCGGCCATGGACTGCGCCATCTTCGCATCGGCCTACCGCGCCGGCTGCGAATGCATGCTGCAGCCCCACCACAAGGATCCCGAAGAGGAAAAATAAGCCGTTCCCGTTCATAAAATCCTCCGATAAGAGCATCGGAGGATTTTGTTATGCGCAGGATTGTATTGTTGCTGATGGTTTTGCTGGTGTTCGCCCCCGCCCGGGCTTCCGAGGCGCTCACGGTGGCCGCCGCGGGCGCGGTGCTGATCGATGGAAGCAGCGGGCGCGTGCTCTTCGCCCAGAATGCGGATGAAAAGCTGCCCGAGGCCAGCTGCACCAAGATCATGACCGCCCTCCTGGCGCTGGAAAATTCCAGCCTCAGCGATGAAGTTACCGCCGGCAAAAACGCCCACGGCGTGGAGGGCACCTCCATCTACCTCTCCGAGGGCGAAACCCTCAGCATGGAGCAGATGCTCTACGGCCTGATGCTGCGCAGCGGAAACGATGCCGCCGTGGCCATCGCCGAGCATGTGGGCGGCAGCGTTTCCGGCTTTGCGGACATGATGAATGCCCGCGCGAAGGAGCTCAACGCCGACGCTACCTTCAAAAATCCCCACGGCCTCCATGCCGAGGGCCACGCCGCCTCCGCCCTGGGGCTGGCACGCATCATGCGCGAGGCCATGAAAAACCCGGATTTCCGCACCATCACCGCCACCCAGAAGAAAATCATTCCCTGGGTGGGCAACGAATACAGCCGGGTACTGGAAAACAAAAACCGCCTGCTGCGCACCTACGAGGGCGCAACGGGCGGCAAAACGGGCTATACCTCCAAGGCGGGGCGCTGCCTGGTATTTTCTGCCAGGCGGGATGGCATGGAGCTGATCGGCGTGGTGCTGCGCTGCCCCACATGGTTTGATACCGCCGCAGTCATGCTGGATTACGGCTTCGAAAACTTCCGCATGGAGCGGGCGCTGGAGCGCGGCTCCACCGCCGCAGTGGTAAATGTGAAAAACGGCGAGCTGGCCACTGTGGACGCCGTCGCCGCGAAATCCCTCGCCGGGGCGGTGGAAATCGGCTCCAAGCCGGAGGTGAAGGTTTCCACCGACGCCCTCAGCGCGCCGGTGCGCAAGGGGGACACCGTGGGCATGGCGCAGCTGCTGGCAAACGGCCAGGTGATTGATTCCTGCCGCCTCGTGGCCGCCCACGATGTGAAGGTGTGGAATTTCAGCGCGGCCATCAAAACCCTGCTCAGAAACTGGGTTCTTCAGTTTGCATAGGCGCGGCATGGCTCCAGAGCACGCTGCCGGACAGGTCGATCACCTGCCATTCCTCCTCCGTGCGCGCAAGCAGCCGGTCCTCGCCGATGTTTTCAATGGAGAGGTAGATGCTGTCCAGCAGTATCTCCCCTTCCCCGTCCACCACGCCGTAGCGGGCGGAATCCATGTCGGTGGAAAGCTGTATCTCGCCGAGCAAATCGTTCATATAGCGGCCCACATTCGCCGTCATGAAGGCGTAAACCGGCTCGCCGGATACATTTCCCAATGGATACAGGTTCTGGTAGCGGCGGTCGCTGCCGTTCAGGTATACGCATTCCTCGCCCCACATGCCTTCGGAGATGATCAACTCCCCGTCCACGCCCTCCAGCACCACCGATCCCGCCGGGGCCTCCAGCAGCATCTCGCCGGAAGCATCGTATACATACAGGAAGTGGGAATCCACCACCGCGTAGCCTTCGCCCACCAGCGCGATATAAATATCCTCGCCCTCGTAGCGCGCGGCCTCGCTGCCGTCCGGCTTGAACACATATGCGGCCTCCAGGTTCTTGGCCGCGATGGCAAAGCCCGATTCCGAAATTTCAAGGAAATCATATTCCGCAGGGATCACGGTCCTGCCCTCCCGGTCGATGGCGCCGTACTTGCCGTCCACCACCACCGCGGCGAGTCCGTTTACAAAGCGCCCGGCATATTCATATTTTGCTTCGATGGCGATGCGGCCCAGCGCATCGCAGTAGCCGTATTTGCCGCTGCCCGGCACAAGGATGCCCAGCAGCCCCCCGGAGGCTTCATGGTTCATGGCGCGCACATAGATGCGGGTGGCATGCCGCCTGCCCTCGGGATCGATGCGGTAGAGCTTGTCCGATTCCATATCGTTGGGATCGCCCAGCAGCGCCCAGCAATTCTTTGAATTACCCGGCACGATCATGCTGTATATGAATTCGCTGCGCTCCGTTCCATCGGCGTTGAGTATGCCCCATTTGCCGCCCGTTTCCGCGAGGATCAGCCCCTCCCGTATCCGAATCTGGCTGTACACATTCCCGGTGCGCAATTCCCCCGCGCCGTCCATCAGGGCGTAGAGGCCGTCCCGCTCCGCGGCAAAGAGCCCCTCTCCCAGCGGCACGATATCGCCGAATTCCCCGGGAGGAATGATCTCGCCGCTATCCCTGTCCAGCAGCGCGGCCGTCTCCTCCATGCGCACGCTCACCGCCGCCTGCGCGCAGCCCAGCATAAGAAGGATGCACAGCAATACAGGCATCAGCTTCTTCATGGCGCATCCTCCCCCTTTTATAAGATCAATACTATTGTACCACATCCGAACGTTAAAAAATGAATTTATTTGCAAAAAAGTATAGACAAACCCGTTTCAACGTGGTATAATCTTGAGCTGTCGGTAGGGTAAATCTCCTGCAGCGATGAAGTATGCGCCAGTAGCTCAGCAGGATAGAGCAACGGCCTTCTAAGCCGTGGGTCAGGGGTTCGAATCCCTTCTGGCGCGCCATGATATGTGGTGGGTATAGCTCAGTTGGTTAGAGTGCCAGGTTGTGGCCCTGGAGGTCGTGGGTTCGAACCCCACTACTCACCCCACTTTTTAATATGGGCAGCTTGCATCGCCCGATAAGCCCCGGTTTGTACCTGCAAAGCGGGAAGAGAGAAAAAGCCGATCGGCTTTTTTGCTTTATTGGGGCGTAGCCAAGCGGTAAGGCACCAGACTTTGACTCTGGCATTCGCTGGTTCGACACCAGCCGCCCCAGCCAATATGATTCATTAGCTCAGTCGGTAGAGCACCTGACTTTTAATCAGGGTGTCCGGGGTTCGAATCCCCGATGAGTCACCAGTCCTCCCGAAGCATCGCTTCGGGAGGCTTTTTATATACAAAAGCGGCGGGCCGTTATGCCGCCGCTCAACAGTCAATCATCGTAATGCCCCTTGCACTGGGCAATAATAATCGCTCCGTCTTTTTCCCTGTACACAATCCTGTTTACACTATCTATACGCCTGCTCCACCATCCCGAAAGGTTATCTTTCAATGGTTCGGGCTCTCCAATCCCCTCAAAGCTGCTGCGCTGTATATCCTTGATCAGTAGATTGATTCTTTTCAGCGTCTTTTTATCCTGTGTTTGCCAATACAGGTATTCTTCCCATGCGCGCTCATCCCATAATAACCGCATACCTTATCCCTCAATCAGTTCATGCTCGGCGAGGGAAGCCGCCCCGCTGTCTATTTCAGCGGTAACGCGGGAAAGATATGCCATGTTTTTTGCGCTGTAAAATGGATCTGCATTCACTTCAAAGGGAATGCGCCGCTCGCGGCTCACCTTCGTTGCAAACATGGTAAAGGCCGTGGTCATCGATAGACCCATTTCCCGGCAAACGCTCTCCATGCTCTTCTTTAATTCGGAATCCATGCGGAAATTTACCATGGTCGTTTCAGACATGCTGTTCACTCCTTCAGCTCATTTTGTAAAGCATTTGTCTTCCATTTGCTTTACAACTGTATTATATGCTTCCGGCCGCGCTTTGTCAAGCGGCATTTTTCAGCAGAACAAAAATGGCCTTACCCCCATTGAAAACAGGGGCAAGGCCGCGCAAACCATTCTTACGCTGTGAAGGGATTCTTATTCTCCCCTCCATTGCTTCTGCGGGAACAGGGCGAAAGCGCATCCCCTCCCATGTCATTCCATCCGGGAGCTCTTGCGGCGCGCCACATGCTCATTAAACCTGCGCTCCAATGTGTAAATCAAGCGCTTTTTCATGCGCAGGGCTTCCCCTTCCTTCCCCAGGCACACCATCCGCCTGTAATAGAGCTCATATTTCACCAGCAGCAAATCAAAAAATCCCGCCTCCAGCGTTTCCCAATCGGCTCTTGTGAGCACCGCTTTATCGAAGATGCGCAGGATACGCTCAAGGTCCTCCAGAAGCACCTGCGGATTGATAGGCACCTGTAGCTGAAACATTTCTTCAACGGGCACAGCATCTTCCGTCCCGTCCATCCATCCCGCAGGATGTTCAATTTCCCTTATCCGTTTTTCAAAGCCCGGTATTCCAAGCAACGCCTGCAAATCCGGGTTGCAGCGCATCCTTTTGATGCGCTGCGGCAGTTTATTTGCGTCTTTTTCGTCGTTCCTAATCATGCTCTTTCTCTTTCGTAATTGCATCTGCATACATAGGCGGGGCGCTCCATACCCCGCTGTTCATCATTTGGTTGTGATGCTGGGGCTGCTGTATGCCTTGGTTTCGGTACTTCCATCAATAGTGCAGATAAAGGTCGCCTGCACATAATAAGTTTCGCCTTCCACACCATTGAAATATTTACTATAAGAATAGGAAGTAACTCCGGAAGCAGTCTTGCCGGAGAGCAGTCCGGTAACATCTACCCAATCTCCGTTCTCATTAAGCTTTTCTACCATATATGTAGCCACACCGATGGAATCGCACACGCCCGTGCCGCCGGCGGAGAACACGATTTTGATCCTTCCGTCGCCCTGATCGGTCAGGTTTACGCCGTAGTAATCAAAATAATTGCTGTTTCTTGCCCCATTTGCCGCTTCTGCGCAGGCGGAAAGGACAAATACATTCAGCAGCATTGCCGCGAGCAGAATGATGGTTATAAACTTCTTCATGGTCTTTCTCCTCCAGAAATAATTCTGTTTTTACGAGCGCGTACCGACCCGCCGCACTTAATCCATCATGCTCCCAACAATCTGCGTGAGTTCCTCATGGCTGATGTTGCCGGAAATCTGGTAATGCGCGCCCTGGTCAATCCATGAAGCGGACATTCTTTCGCTATCCGTATTATGGTAATAGCTCAATTCCCTTCCATTTATATCCTCAGTAAGGGGCTCGTTCAGCGTCCTTTCATATTCATATCCAAACACGCTCTCATCATTATAGGAAAGCATCATGCGGATCACGAGGATATCATCGCCGGCCTGGTAGCTTACGGAGATTTCCATCATATCGGGATCTTCATATACAGCGCCCTGCTGGAAGGCGAACCTCTCCGGCAGCCACTGCGGAATCACCCGGAAGCCATCCTTTTCCGCGGGCATTTCCTCCAGGGAGAAAATGGTCTGCTGGGAAAATTCGGTTTCTGCATCGGTATAGGCAATATCGTTGGGGATGGGAGCCTTGGAATCCATGCTGCTGGTACTGTAAATGCCGAATGTTTCCGCCACCGGCGCAAGCAGTTTCAGGAGATGGGTCCAGCGGAAGGCCTTTGCCGTTTCAAAGGATACAAAAAACAGCGCTGCCAGCACCACGATTCCCGCCGCCGTGCGGCTCAGCGCACGCACCCAGCGGCGCTGCCTGTGCGCCCGCATGCCTTTCTGTATTCCATTCCAGCCCTGCGCCCGCTCCTTCTCCGTCGTCCTTTCAGCTTCGAGCATGTCCAGCAGCTCGTCAACCAGCTGCATGTCCACCTCATTCACCGGCTTTGAAAGTTCTTCTTCCAGCATCCTGCTTATCTCAAGCTGCATCAGCTCCATATCATTTTCTAAACTCAAGCGTTCAATGATCTTGCGTTCGTTGATTCCATTCGACATTCTTCTGCACTCTCCATTCTTTATATGTCCGGATTTCATAGGATTATTACACTTCCTGGAAAACTTTCTTTGTTTTCTGGCGCAAGCGCCATATTTTCACCCGCATCGCGTTGGGCTTCAGGCCCATCAGCCCGGCGATTTCCTCCACAGACCGCTGTTCAATGCAATATGCTTCCAACAATTTATATTCTTCCGGGGTGAGAGATTGTTTCAGCGTGAGCATCACATCGCTCACGCCGGTATTATCTTGGGATGGTTCCACATAGGAATGGACGGAATGCACGTTCTTTTTCGCCAGCGCCCTGCCGGCCTTGTCCTGCTTGCGGCCGGCGCGCACCGCCGTGCGCACGAAATTGCTGCATACATTCTTCGTAGTTACCGCCAGCCAGGCCGCAGGCTTGGGATGCTTCATGATCTCCTCGCTCCGCGACGCCAGCAGGAATACCTCCTGCACCACATCCTGCGCATCCTCCGCATGCCCCAGATATTGGGCCAGCAAATGTTTGGCTATGCGGTATATCCTCTCAGAATTTTCAGCGTACAAATCCTCTATCCACTTCTCCTTATTCATCCAATCATCCCCACCCTTTGTAATTTTTTTGAAATCATAACATATTTATATCCCGGAATCAAATCATTTGCAGAAATTGGGCCGATTTTTTTTGCAAAGCGCGTATTCCAGCCGCCAGTACGCATCCCAGTCCTGCTTTTCCGCGCTTGACGTTCCCCTCGGAAGGTGCTATCATGGAATTGTAATATATCATGCAGGAAGGAGCGCCGGTCCGCCATGAGCGAACATGTTTATTCCCTGGATGAAATCCGTGCCATGGCCGCGCCCATTGCCGAGCGGCACGGCGTGAATGCGCTTTATCTCTTCGGTTCCTATGCCCGCGGAGAAGCAACTCCCTCCAGCGATATGGATTTCCGCATCGAAAAGGGGCAGCTGCTCTCCCTGTTCCAGCTTGCCGCCCTAAAGATCGACCTGGAGGACGTCTTCCAAAAGGAGCTGGATGTGCTGACCACGCAAATGCTCTCCCCCCAGTTCCTCAACAGCATTCAGCCCGAGGAGGTGCTCGTCTATGCCCGCGGTTGATCATTCCGTGCGCGATCGAAATTGTATCGAGCACATGCTGCGCTACTGCAAGCAGCTGGATTCCTCGCTGGAAGAAATCCAGCGCTCCCGGGAGCGTTTCCTCTCCAGCAATACCTATCAGAACGCGGTTGCCATGTGCATCCTGCAGCTGGGCGAGCTCACAAAGCAGCTCTCGCAGGATTTCATCTCCACACACCGCGAAATCCCTTGGAACCTGATCGCCAGAACCCGCGATATCTACGCCCATCACTACGGCTCCATTGATGTGGAAATGCTCTGGGCCACCGCCGTCGGCGATATTCCCGCCCTGCGCGCTTTCTGCGAAGGCTTTTTGGACTCCTGAACCTGTTTTCGGATTCATTTTTCCACCTTCGGTTTATATATTACCAACAAACACACCGGAGGTGCGCAAAATGCTTGATATAAATGTAAAAGCCCCCAATTTCACCCTCTCCGATAAGGATGGCAATCCCGTCTCCCTCTCTGATTTCCTCGGCAAAAAGGTGGTGCTCTATTTCTATCCCCGGGACAACACCCCCGGCTGCACCCGCCAGGCCTGCGCCTTCGCAGCCGCATACGAGGGATTCAAGGAGATCGACGCCGTCGTAATCGGCGTCAGCAAGGATTCCGCCGCTTCCCACCAGAAATTTGCCGAGAAGTACAATCTCCCCTTCATCCTCCTCTCCGACCCCGATAAGCAGGCCATTCAGGCCTACGATGTGTGGCAGGAGAAGAAAAACTACGGGCGGGTCAGCATGGGCGTGGTCCGCGCCACCTATGTGATCGATGAAAACGGCATGATCGAGCATGTGATGCCCAAGGTGAAGCCCGACACCAACGCCGCGGAAATCCTGGCATATCTGCGGAAGAACGCTTAAGGGACTCCGTCCCTTAAGAATCCCTGCAAGGGGAAATGATTTCCCCTTGACCCCTCACAACGCAAACCGCGCCATTCATCGGCGCGATTTGCTAGATAAATTAAAAGGCACGCGTATGCGTGCCTTTTTGTGGGGTTTCCAAAGGGAATCATTCCCTTTGGTCAGGGGTCTGGGGGCGGACAGCCCCCAGCGTCCATTCAGCGTCTCTCCCCCGCTCACTCCACCGTCACGCTCTTGGCGAGGTTCCTCGGCTTATCCACGTCGAGGCCCTTGGTGATGCTCAGGTAGTAGCCCAGCAGCTGCAGGGGCACCACGGCGAGGCTGGGGGTGAAATGGGCGTCGGTTTTGGGAATGTAAACGGTGAAATCCGCGGTATCCTCCACGCTGTAATTGCCGTAATTGGTAAGGCCCATCAGGTAGGCCCCGCGGCTCTTGCATTCAGCCATGTTGCTGATCATCTTTTCGTAGAGACCCGCCTGGGTGAGCACGCTGATCACCAGCGTCTTATCCTCGATGAGGCTGATGGTGCCGTGCTTGAGCTCGCCGGCGGCGTAGGCCTCGGTGTGAACATAGCTCACTTCCTTCATCTTCAGGCTGCCCTCGAGGCTCACCGCGTAATCCACGCCCCGGCCGATGAAGAAGGCCACATGGGCATTGGCAAACTTCGCCGCGAACCACTGGATGCGCTCCTTATCCTCCAGGATGCGCTCGATCTTGCGGGGCAGGGTTTGGATTTCGGCGATCATGGAATTGATCTTTTCATCATCAATCATGCCGCGCACATGGGCAAAATGCATGGCCAGCAGGTAGCTCGCGGCCAGCTGGGTGCTGTATGCCTTGGTGGTGGCCACGGCGATCTCCGGCCCGGCGAGGGTATAGATCACATGGTCCGCCTCCCGGGCGATGGTGGAACCCACCACGTTCACGATGCCCAGCGTGGGTATGCCCTGGGCCTTGGCTTCCCGCAGGGCCGCCAGGGTATCCGCCGTCTCGCCGGACTGGCTGATGATCACCACCATGGAGTTCTTCGCAAGAATCGGCCTGCGGTAGCGGAATTCGGATGCGATGTCCACCCGCACGGGTATGCGGGCCAAATCCTCCATCACATACTGGGCAACCACGCCCACATGGTAGGCGGAGCCGCAGGCCACGATGTAGAGCTGGTCGAGGCTGCGGATCATATCCTCCGTCACGCCGGAATCGGACAGGTCGATGCGGCCGTCCTTCACGATGGAATTGATCGTGTCCTGCACGGCCCGGGGCTGCTCGTGGATTTCCTTGATCATGAAATGCTCAAAGCCCGCCTTCTCGGCGGATTCGCAGTCCCAGGTGATCTCCACCAGCTGCTTCTCAATGGGCTCCTGGTCCACGGTGCAGAAGCGCACGCTGCCTGCGTTCAGCCGGGCAATTTCCATGTTGTCGATGTAATACACGCTGCGGGTGTATTTCAAAATGGCCGGCACATCGGATGCGAGGTAGGCCGATCCATCCGCCACGCCGATGATCATGGGGCTGTCGCGCCGGGCGGCGAAGATTTCGCCGGGATAATCATGAAACATCACCGCGAGGGCATAGCTGCCCCGGATGCGCATCATGCTGCGGGCGATGGCCTCCACCGGGCCGCCGCGATATTTCTTGTAATAATAATCGATCAGCTTGGTGGCCACCTCGGTATCGGTCTGGCTGTAAAAGGAATAGCCGTTCTTCGTTAGCTTTTCCCGCAAATCCTGGTAATTTTCGATGATGCCGTTGTGCACGGCCACCACGGCCTTGTCATCGCTGGAATGGGGATGGGCGTTTTCTGCGGAGGGCTCGCCATGGGTGGCCCAGCGGGTGTGGCCGATGCCGCAGCAGCCCATGAGCGCGCGGCCGTTATCGGTCTTTTCCTCCAGCTCCCGCAGCCTGCCCTTCGCCTTCACGATCTCGATCTCGCCCTCGCCGTCGCGCACGGCCAGTCCCGCCGAATCATAGCCGCGGTATTCCAGCTTGGTAAGTCCATCCAGCAGGATGGGCGCCGCCTGCATATTGCCGATATAGCCTACGATGCCGCACATGTATGTGCACCTCCGTTTTTCAAAAAAATATGGGCCTATTTTATCGCAGCACGGTTCATATGTCAATTCCCGGGAACAAAATTCCCGCCCGATGCATCCAAGTTTGGAAAAGATTCTCCGTTATTCACCAAAATAACAAAGAAATGCACCGATGATATCGCAATTGTGTGCTATACTTATCCTGTATTCTTGGAATCATATACTCTGGAGGAAATATGAGTTTTAAATATGCTATGTTCAGACCGCGGGAGAGCGAGCGCAACTTCCTCTTCGCCGTCGTGATGATGACGATGAAGATGCTCTTCTTCGCCATCCTGCTGATTTCCCTTGCGGGCATGGGCGTGCTGGGCGGCGTCGCCAAGGCCTGGGTGGATACCTGCCCGGACCTGGACCTGGAAAAGATCGGCGCCCAGAGCCAAACCTCCTTCATCCGCGATAAAAACGGCGATCTGGTCACCGAATTCAAGGGCTCGGAAAACCGCATCTATGTGGAATACGAGGAAATTCCCCAAACGCTGATCAACGCCGTAATCGCCGTTGAGGACGCCCGCTTCTACGAGCACCACGGCGTGGATATCAAGCGCATCGGCGGCGCGCTGGTGAATAACCTCGCCGGCGGCAACCTGCAGGGCGCTTCCACCATCACCTGCCAGCTCGTAAAGCTCACCCTGCTCAATGCCGACCAGAACTACAAGCGCAAGCTGCAGGAGGCCTACCTCGCCCTCAAGCTCGAGGAGGAGCTCAGCAAGGAGGAAATCCTCGAAGCATACCTGAACACCATCTACCTCGGCGGCAGCAACTACGGCATCAAAATTGCCGCGCAGGATTATTTCGGCAAGGATTTAAGCCAGCTCAGCCTCAAGGAATGCGCCTGCCTGGCTGCGGTCATCCGAAATCCCTACCGCTACAATCCCCGCCGCAACTACTATACCTATGATTCCCCCGAGCTGCTGGAGGGCCGCATCGAATATGCCCTGAATGAAATGCTGGACCAGCAGATGATCACCCAGGAGGAGCATGCCGCCGCCATGGCCGAGCAGCTCAGCGTGCTGCAAACCTCCACCGCCTCCTCCGACGCCATGTACGACAACGCCTACTATGTGGAATATTCCATCTACGATGTCGTCACCAAAATGCTGCGCGTCGAGGGCCTGGAGGACAACTCCGCCAACCGCTCCAGCATGGAAACCAAGCTGCGCAACGGCGGCTACATCATCTATACCTCCCTCGACCCGGCCGTGCAGTCCGCCGTGCAGGATACCATCACCAACTGGTCCAGCTACCCGGCGATGCGCTACGCCAACGATTCCTCCACCCGCTCCTCCCTGGGCGGCGGCGAATATTTAACCGTCGTGCAGCCCCAGGCCGCCGCGGCCGTGATCAACTGGCATACCGGCGAATTGGTGGCCGTGGTGGGCGGCCGGAGCGAGCCCGTGCAGAAGAAGCAGCTCAATCGCGCCTACCAGCTGGAGATGCCCGTGGGCTCCTCCTTAAAGCCCCTGGCGGTCTATGGCCCCGCCTTCGATATGGGCTATTCCCCGGGAACCCCCGTGCTCAACCTGCCCATTGAAATCGAGGGCTGGAACAGCACCAACGGCTATCCCAACAATTTCTCCGGAACCTCCTTCACCGGCATGGAATCCATGCGCACCGCCATCAACAAATCCCACAACACCTCCACCGCCCATGTGCTGATGGATTATGTGGGCATCGAAAATTCCGTCACCTACCTGCTGAAGCTGGGCATCGATCCGGACCATATCCTCGCCACCGGCGCGGGATTGGCGCTGGGCTCCTCCGGCGTATCCGTGATCGAGCTGGCCGCCGCCTACGGCGCGATCGCCAACCGCGGCACCTACCTCGAGCCCTACGCCTTCACCCAGGTGCTCAACCCGGATGGCACCGTATACATCGATGTCACCGAAGTGCAGCAGACCCGCAGCGTATTCCGCGAATCCACCGCCTACCAGCTGGTGGACTGCCTGATCGGCTGCGTCTCTTCCGAGGGCACCGGCCAGCGGGCCAACTTCGGCAACATGACCGTCGCCGGCAAAACCGGCACCAATTCCAACAACATCGGCGTCACCTTCGCCGGCATGACCGGCTATTACGCCGGCGCGCTCTGGATCGGCTCGGATTACTATAAGCCCCTCGATTCCGAGGCCACCGGCAGCAGCGCCGCAGCCCCCCTCTGGGCCGCGATCATGGAACAGGTGCATTCCCTCACCGGCTCCACCGTGGACCGCGCCATCATCTCCGGCGCCGCCGCCGATTATGGCCTCTACAAGGAAACCGTGTGCGGCGTTTCCGGCATGCTGCCCACCTCGGCCTGCAAAAACGATGTAAACGCCTATCCCCTCATCACCGATTATTACACCGCCGATTCCGTGCCCACCGCCTACTGCAATATGCACCGCGCGGTGAAGGTCTGCCGCAAGTCCGGCATGGTCGCCACCAACGATTGCCGCAGCGCCATGGTCGTCGGCATCATCTACATCCCCGAGGGCCATCCCCTGCGCTACGCTTCCGAGATGGGCATGGTGCAAAACTATTTCTACGGCGCTTCCACCAGCGAATATTCCGCGGGCATCGGCAAGTGCATGGAATGTGATTGACGGGGGGAGTTACGCTGGGGGCTTTCAGCCCCCAGACCCCTGACCAAAGGGCGAGCCGCCCTTTGGAAACCGCAGAAAAGGCACGCTTTGCGTGCCTTTAAAAATTTTTGGAATAGAAACAAAGGCTTCTCCTTGAGGAGAAAGCGGCCTGGCAGGGCCGGATGAGCTGTCGTTCTCCCCAAAGGCTCCCCTGTGTAAGGGGAGCTGTCAATTGCCTGCAATTGACTGAGGGGTTGTTACTCCCTCGCAGAACCACATGACCGGATGAGCTGTCGTTCCTCTCACATCAAAACCGCAGCCCCCGTAGGGGCGATCCTGTGTGTGCGCCCGCAAAAAACAGAACCGTAGGGCCGGATGCCCACATCCGGCCGCCACTCACCGAAAACCACCTGTCCAAACTACAACACGCCTTCTAACCGAAGCAGATGTGCAGGGGGAGCAGCGCCCCAGCGTCCCCTAGCGTAACCCCACCCCTGCCTCATATGACAGGAATATGACAGAATTGTCACATATATTCAACCCCCGCTTCACCCCCCCTAAACACTTTTTGCTATCATGTTATAAACGCTATTTTAGGGGGTATTTCCATGAAACGCATCATCGCCACGGCGGTCTGCCTCGCGCTCATCGCCACCATGGCCATCTCCGGCTCTGTGGCCTACCTCACCGACGAAGAAAAGGCCGAAAACATCTTCGCCGTCGGCAATGTGGATATCATTCAGCACGAACAGGAGCGCAAGGACGAAAGCTCGCTCCAGGATTTCACCAACACCACCGAAAAGCTGCGTTATCCCATGGTGGAATCTCAGACCGAAACGGAAACCACCTCCGAATGGATCTTTGATGAAACGCAAGTCAACCTCCGCAACCCCGAATACTATGCCAACTATGTGGATAAGATCGTCACCGTGGAAAACAAGGGCGATAGCCCCGCCTACATCCGCAATATCATCGCCATCCCCACCGGACTTCCGGCAGGCGCAGAAGATGTGGAGTGGCTGGAAATCGACTGGTTTGATATGCCCGGCGAAACCAGCAGCGAATGGGAGCAGGCACATATTGAAAAGGATGTAGATATCGAAGGCGTGCTCTACGATATCTATGTGTTCAATTATATCGAGGATGACGGCGTGTTTGCCTCCGGCGATTCCACCCTGCCCACCCTCCTCGGCTTCGGCCTGAGCAAATATGTGGACTACGATGATGAAAACAAAACTTACTATTTCCAGGATTTCAATAACGGCGGCGATCCCGTGAATATCAATATCAATCCCTCCGAAATGAAAATCCTCGTCGCCACCCAGGCCGTCCAAACCGCAGGCTTCGCGGATTTTTCCCATGCCTTTGGCGAGACCTTCAAGGATATCACCAAGACCAATCATCCGTGGTATACCGGCCCGGTAATCCCCACCGATAACGTGGTAATTGAGAATGGCCAGCAGGTAAAATACAGCTGGGACGAGCTGATTCAGAAAGAAATGATTACCGTCGAAGCAAATAATTCTTACGGCTCCATTCTGCGAAAGGTTGATCCTGCCGTTGTAACCCTGATTGTAGAAGATGGTGTCGGCCTGATTGCGTCCGACATAGGGACATATTATCAGAACCAGGAAGGCAAGCTTAAAACGCTGGTTGTCGGCGAAGATGTATCCAAAATTTCTACAACCGCATTCCAGAATATATCCAGCCTGGAAACCGTGATCTTTCCCACTGCAAAAACGATCACCATTGATGGCAATGCCTTCTCCGGCACCGGAATCAAGGAGCTTATGATTTCCAAGAACATCAACATTACGACTACAATAAGTCCTTTTGAGAATTGCAAAGCACTTACGACTGTTACGATCGCAAACGATGTAACCAGCCTCCATGAAAATCTCTTCAGAGGCTGTTCCTCCCTCACTTCGGTTACCATGCCGGAAGCTCTTAAGGCCTTTGTAGAGCAGAACTACGCGAAAATATTCTACGGCTGCCCCGATAATCTTGTAATTACTTATGTCTAACCCCTCGCCCGCCATATGGCGGGCGTTTTTTGTGAAAAATCCAAAGGCACGCATTTGCGTGCCTTTTTCTGAGGGGTGCAGGGGAAATCATTTCCCCTGCCGGGGTCTGGGGCAGCGCCCCAGCGTAACCCCCAGCGTAACCCCCCGCGTAACCCACCTCCTCCCCCGCATAACCCTGCGCCGCCCCTCATATCCTGCCACAGAACTTCTTGAAAACGGAGGGGATAGACATGCCGCGCACCCGAAAGAGCACCCTGAAATCGCTGGTCTTCGGATTGATCATCGCCATACTTTTCACCGTCGGCGCCATGCTGATCCTGGCGGCGGCGCTGGTATACCTGCAAATCGGGGATGGCGCGCTGCGGCTGCTGAACCAGCTGATAAAATACCTCGCCATCTTCCTCGGCGTGCGCGCCGCCGTGCCCCGGGGCGGCGAAAAGGGGCTGGTCACCGGCGTGGTGCTGGCGCTCATCTACATCATCCTCGGCTACGCGCTCTACCTGCTGCTGGGCGGCGGCAGCTTCAGCATCGTAAACATGCTGGGCGAAATTTTGCTGGGCAGCGCGGTGGGCGCAGTGACCGGCGCAGTGCGGGCCAACATGAGCCCCCGGCGCGCAAAAGCAGCCTAGCCGCCGCTGATCCAACGCAGGCCAGCTCCGGCGCTTTAGCAAATCGAACACACGTTTAAGTTTCACCTCCCCTGTTTCAATCTTTTTATATTATGCTATAATATAAGGAGATCGAAATTGGGGAGGTTTTTTGCGTGTTCAAGCTGCATTCCGATTATGCGCCCACGGGCGACCAGCCGCAGGCCATCGAGGCATTGACCCGGGGCATTCAGC
The DNA here is from genome assembly GCA_017481065.1 of Clostridia bacterium. Next base: position 20,859 of record JAFUPT010000022.1, read on the forward strand.
AGGGCATGAAGCACCAGGTGCTGCTGGGCGTAACCGGCTCGGGCAAAACCTTCACCATGGCAAATATCATCAAAAACGCCAACCGTCCCACGCTGGTGATCGCCCACAACAAAACCCTCGCGGCCCAGCTCGCCGGGGAATTCCAGGAATTCTTCCCGGAAAACGCCGTGGGCTATTTCGTATCCTACTATGATTACTACCAGCCGGAGGCCTACATCCCCTCCACGGATACCTTCATCGAGAAGGACGCCGCCATCAACGATGAAATCGACCGCATGCGTCACAGCGGCACCAGCTGGCTGGCGGAGCGGCGGGATGTGATCATCGTGGCCTCGGTCAGCTGCATCTATGGCCTCGGCGATCCCGCCGAATATGAGGACCTGTCCGTCTCCCTGCGGGAGGGCATGGTGCTGGATATCGGCGATCTGCTCAGCCGCCTTGTGGACATCCAGTATACCCGAAATGATTTCGAATCCGAGCGCGGCACCTTCCATGTCCGGGGCGATGTAGTGGAAATCATCCCCGCCTCCAGCCAGGAAAACGCCGTGCGCGTGGAATTCTTCGGCGATGAAATCGAGCGCATCAGCGAAATCGAAATCGTGTCCGGCAGGGTGCTGCGGCACATGAGCCATGTGATCCTCTTCCCCGCCAGCCACTACGCCGTCAACAAGGACAAGCTGGACAAATGCATCCAGCAGATTGAGGTCGATTTGCAGGATCGCCTCGCCGACCTCAAGGCCAACGACCGCCTCCTCGAGGCCCAGCGCCTGGAGCAGCGCACCCGCTATGATATCGAAATGATGCGGGAAATCGGCTACTGCAACGGCATCGAAAATTATTCCCGCTACTTTGACGGCCGCAGCCCCGGCGAAGCCCCCTTCACCCTGCTGGACTACTTTCCCAAGGATTTCCTGATCCTGATCGACGAAAGCCACATGACCGTGCCCCAGATCCGCGCCATGTACAACGGCGATTTCGCCCGCAAGCAGACGCTGGTGGAGTTCGGCTTCCGCCTGCCCGCCGCCTTCGACAACCGCCCGCTCAAGTTCTTCGAATTCGAGCAGAAGGCCGGGCAAACCATCTATGTATCCGCCACCCCCGGCCCCTACGAGCTGGAGCGCACGGAGCAGACCGTGGAGCAGATTATCCGCCCCACCGGCCTGATCGACCCGGAGATCATCGTGCGCCCCGCTGCCGGGCAGGTGGACGACCTGCTGGGCGAAATCCGCACAGTGACCGCCAAGGGCGGCCGCGTGCTGGTCACCACCCTCACCAAGCGCATGGCCGAAAGCCTCACCGAATACCTGCATCAGGTGGATATCAAGGTGGAATACCTGCACTCCGATGTGGATACCCTCGATCGCATCAAGCTCATCCGCGGCCTGCGCATGGGCGAATTCGATGTGCTGGTGGGCATCAACCTGCTGCGCGAAGGCCTCGATATGCCGGAAGTGCAGCTGGTGGCCATCCTCGATGCGGACAAGGAGGGCTTCCTGCGCTCCGAAAAATCCCTGATCCAGACCATCGGCCGCGCCGCCCGTAATGTGGATGGCCGTGTGATCATGTATGCCGATCAGATCACCGATTCCATGTCCCGCGCCATCTTCGAAACCAACCGCAGGCGCGAGATCCAGCAGCAATACAACGAGGAGCATGGCATCACGCCCCAAACCGTGCGCTCCGCCATCCGCGGCCTGATGGAGGTCACCCGCGTGCCCGACAAGGACGCCGGCAGCGTCCTCGATGACGCCGAGCGCCAGATGGCCATCGAGCGCCTCGAGGAGCGCATGCTCGAAGCCGCCAACAACCTCGATTTCGAAAAGGCCGCCAAGCTGCGCGACCAGATGCTCGCCCTCCGGGGCGAAAAGCCCATGGCCAGCGGCGAACAGAGCCGCCAGACCCGGCGCAAGCGGAAGAAATGATACGCAGGGAAGACGATCAGGGGACGCCGTCCCCTGAAACCCCTGCTTAAGGGACATTGTCCCTTAAAAATCCCATCCAAAGCAAATCGCGCCGGACGGCGGCACGATTTGCAAAAAATAAAGCATCAATCCACTCCAAGCCTCCCCTGTGCAAGGGGAGCTGCCCGAAGGGCTGAGGGGTTGTCATTCCCCCTCGCCTCCCCTGAATCCCCGAAATCCAAATAACGGAACCGCAGGGCCGGCCGCCCACATCCGGCCGCCATTCCCCGAAAATCAATCCCCAACAGGAGCACTTCCATGGCAAACGATAAAATCATCATTCGCGGCGCACGCCAGCACAACCTAAAGAGCATCGATATCGACCTGCCCCGCAACAAGCTGATCGTGATGACCGGCCTCTCCGGCTCGGGCAAATCCTCCCTCGCCTTCGATACGATTTACGCCGAAGGCCAGCGGCGCTATGTGGAGAGCCTGTCCAGCTATGCCCGGCAATTCCTTGGCCAGATGGATAAGCCGGATGTGGATACCATTCAGGGCCTCTCCCCCGCCATCTCCATCGATCAGAAGACCACCAGCCGCAACCCCCGCTCCACCGTGGGCACCGTTACGGAAATCTACGATCACCTGCGCCTGATGTACGCCCGCATCGGCACGCCCCACTGCCCGGAATGCGGCAGGGTGATCGAGCGGCAGACCGTGGACCAGATCATCGACCAGATCACCGCCCTGCCGGAGCGCACCAAGCTCATGCTGATGGCCCCCATCGTGCGCGGCAGGAAGGGCGAGCACACCAAGCTCCTTGAGGATATGCTCAAGCGCGGCTATGTGCGCGCCCGCGTCGACGGCGAAATCATCGAGCTCTCCGATCCGCCGAAGCTGGCCAAAACCAAGAAGCATACCATCGAGGTGGTGGTGGACCGCATCATCATCCGCCCGGATTTGCAGCAGCGCCTCACCGATTCCCTGGAAACCGCGCTGAACCTGGGCGGCGGCCTCGTGATCGTGCACCAGCTGGAATCCGGCGAGGAAACCATGTATTCCCAGAACTACGCCTGCCCGGACTGCGGCATATCCATCGAGGCGCTGGAGCCCCGGCTCTTCTCCTTCAACAATCCCTACGGCGCCTGCCCCTGCTGCTCGGGCCTGGGCGTGCTGCTGAAGATGGACCCGGATATCATCATCCCGGACCGTTCAAAATCCTTCAACGAGGGCGCGATCAAGGTCACCGGCTGGAACACCTCGGAGCCCGGCTCCATGGCGGCCAGCTACCTGCGCGGCCTCGCGGACGCCTATAAATTCTCCCTCGACGCGCCGCTGAACGAGCTCTCCGAGGAAATCATGAACATCGTGCTCTACGGCACCCGGGGCCAGAAGATCCGCGTGGAATATGAGCGCGCCAGCGGAAGCGGCTCCTTCAACGTGCCCTTCGAGGGCGTGATCACCAACCTCGAGCGCCGCTACCGGGAAACCACCTCCGACAGCATGAAGAATACCTACGAGGAATACATGGCCAATGTTCCCTGCCCGGAGTGCGGCGGCCTGCGCCTGCGCCGGGAGGCGCTCAGCGTAACCATCGGCGATAAAAATATCCAGCAGCTCTCCGGCATGTCCATCACCAGGGTTCGCTCCTTCCTCGGCAGCCTTGAACTCACGGAAAAGCAGCAGATCATCTCCCGCCAGCTGATGAAGGAAATCTGCGCCCGCCTGGATTTCCTCTCCAATGTGGGCCTGGATTACCTCACCCTCTCCCGAAGCTCCGGCACCCTCTCCGGCGGCGAAGCCCAGCGCATCCGCCTCGCCACCCAGATCGGCTCCGGCCTCACCGGCGTGCTCTACATCCTGGATGAGCCCTCCATCGGCCTGCACCAGTCCGACAACGAAAAGCTCCTCGGCACCCTCAAGCGCCTGCGTGACCTCGGCAACACCCTGATCGTCGTCGAGCATGATTCCGATACCATGCTCGCCGCCGATTTCATCGTGGATATCGGCCCCGGCGCGGGCGTGAACGGCGGCCATGTGGTTGCCGCCGGCACGCCGGAGGAGGTCATGGCAAACGAAGCCTCCATCACCGGCGCCTACCTCTCCGGCCGGAAGAAGGTTCCGCTGCCCATCCAGCACCGCGTTCCCTCCGGCTGGCTGAAGGTAAAGGGCGCGCGGGCAAACAACCTCAAAAATATCGATGCCGATTTCCCGCTGGGCGTGCTCTGCTGCGTCACCGGCGTATCCGGCAGCGGCAAGAGCTCGCTGGTGAATGAAATCCTGTATAAATCCCTCTCCCGCCAGCTCAACCGCAGCCGCCAGCGCGCCGCCGACCACGACGACATCCTCGGCGTGAACCAGCTGGACAAGGTGATCCAGATCGACCAGTCCCCCATCGGCCGCACGCCCCGCTCCAATCCCGCCACCTACACCGGCCTCTTCGATATGATCCGCGATGTCTTCGCCTCCACCCCGGATGCCAAGGCCCGCGGCTACAAGGCCAACCGCTTCTCCTTCAACGTAAAGGGCGGCCGCTGCGAAGCCTGCTCGGGAGACGGCATCCTGAAGATCGAGATGCAGTTCCTCTCCGATGTCTATGTGCCCTGCGAGGTCTGCCACGGCCAGCGGTACAACCGCGAAACCCTCGAAGTGCGCTACAAGGGCAAAAACATCTATGATGTCCTGGATATGACTGTCTCCGAAGCCCTGGATTTCTTCGCCCCCATCCCGAAGATCGCTTCGAAGCTCCAGACTATGAAGGACGTGGGCCTCGGCTATGTGAAGCTCGGCCAGCCCTCCGATACCCTCTCCGGCGGCGAGGCCCAGCGCATCAAGCTGGCCACCGAGCTCAGCCGCAAGGCCACGGGCCGCACCCTCTATGTGCTCGATGAGCCCACCACCGGCCTGCATGTCGCCGATGTAGCCATGCTCAATGAAGTGCTGCACCGCCTGAGCGATGCGGGCAACACCCTGATCGTCATCGAGCACAACCTCGACGTCATCAAAACCGCCGATTATATCATCGATCTCGGTCCCAAGGGCGGCGATAACGGCGGCGCCATCATCGCCTGCGGCACGCCCGAGGAAGTGGCCGCCAACCCCGCCAGCAGCACCGGCGCGTATCTCAAGCCCTTGCTGTAAAACGGCATATAAATGCCTGCACATCTGTGCAGGCGTTTCCTTTTCGGGGCCGGAAAAGCGGCGGCCTTGTAACAAAAAATCAAAACCTTGCCTTTGTGCTTGACTTTCTTCCTCCAACCCCTTAATATGAAGCTGTATGATCATTGTTGATTGGAGGCATATACATGCAGAAAGGTTACAAGCGCAACAACAAGGGCATGGCCGTGCTTCATTTCTTTATCGGCCTTCTGTTCATCGCCCTCTTGGTCTGCGCGGGATATTTCGTACTCACCAAGCTGGATTATTCTGATAAGCTGGCCAACCCGGATGCCAGCATGCGCCCCTATGTGGAGATGACCGCCCAGCCGGACCAGCCCTCCACCGAGCCGGATGATGATCCGGAGCTGGGCGCAGTTATCGCGGAAGCCACGGAAGAGCCCGAGGATTTCGTGGATGTGAGCGTCACCGCAACCCCCACTCCCACGCCCACCCCCACCCCG
>JAFUPT010000119.1 GCA_017481065.1 Clostridia bacterium
CGCTGTCCCGGACCCTGCCAATGGGAATGATTCCCTTTGGAAACCCCTGTAATTAGGCACGCATACGCGTGCGTTTGAATATTTTGGCGAGGCGAAGCGTCGCCTGCTGAGGGGTCCAGGGGAAATCATTTCCCCTGGCAGGGTTCCAAGGGACAGCGTCCCTTGGTCAGGGGTCTGGGGGCTGAAAGCCCCCGGCGTCCTCTGGCTAACGTATTACCTTGCTCAGCGGATTCCGGTAGACCGCGATGGCCTTGGCGGGGCACATTTCCTGGCAGCAGTAGCAGCGGATACACTTTTTGTAGTTGTATTTCGCTTTTTTGCCGTCGCCGGAGTGCACGGCCTTGCCGGGAACGGGGCAGGCTTCCTCGCAGAGACCGCAGGCGATGCATTTTTGCAGGTTCACCTTGGGTTTTTCCTGCAGGAAGGGCAAAAGCGGCAGGAGCTTGGCGAAGAAGCCCTTCTTCATGCTTCCGCGGAACACATCGAAGGCGGGATTGCCGTACTTTTGGGCGGCTTCGGAGATGGAGAGCTCGCCCTCCGGGGTGAGCACGGCGATTTCCTTTTCCTGCCAGCCAAGGCGCGCGCAGGTGGGCACAGCTGCGGGGTCGAGGTCCACCAGGCGGGCGAACACACAATCCAGCGCCACCGGGTCGGAAGAGGCGAGGATCACTTTCATATCGATGGGGGTGCCGGAGGTGGGGCCGTTGCCCTCCATGGCGGTGACGCCATCAAGGATGTGCAGCCGGGGATGCACACAGGCGAGCAGATCGCCCAGCATTTCGGCAAACACATCGGAATCGGGGAAGCGGGCGTGGCCGGCGGCCTTGTTCGGGCCCCACACGCAGCCATAGAGGTTTTTCACCGCGCCGGTGATGCGCTCGAGGGCGTGGGTTTTCATCTTCGGCAGGTTGATGATGGCGTCCGCCTGCTGCACGGCATCGCAGAGCATGAAGCCCTTTGCGCGGCGGCCCTCCGGAAAGGAAACGTGGCTGCCGTGGTCGAAAGCGGCCAGCGGGATATCGTATCTTTCGGCGGCTTGCTTCAGGCCGCTGGTTCCGGCGGCAATGGCCGGGGTGGCGGCGGGGTTGCCGGGGCTATCGCCGTAGCAGATGTGGGCATAGCCGCCCTCCCGCAAAAGCCGCGCTATGGCGGAAAATACGGCGGGATGGGTGGTGACCGCCTTGTGGGGCGGGGCCTTGCCCAGCAGGTTCGGCTTGAGCAGGATTTTTTCCTCCGGGGAGACGAATTTTTCGATGCCGCCCAGCAGGCTGACGGCGGCTTTCACTGCGGCATAGACGGCTTCTTCCCCATAGTTTTCGCAGCGCACCAGGGCGACGAGGGCTCTTTCCATCTTATCCTCCAATCTGCATTTCCCGGGCGATGGCAAGCATGCCCTCCGGGGAGAGCTTTTCCACTTGCCGGTCGTAGCTGAGGACGCCGTTGGTTTCATCCTCCACATCGGTAAGCTGGGTGTAAATGGCGGCGCAGAGGCCCTTGGGAATGGCGGGCAGGATTTCTTCCCGGTAGAGCTTTTCCACGGCGGCCTGCAATTCCGGCTGGGAATTGAAGAAGCGGTAGCCATAGGCCTTGCCGGGGTTGAAGAGATGGCCCTCCGGGCGGAACACATAGCCGCCGAACTCCGAGAGCACCACCGGCTTTTTGCCGGGGCGGAACTTGTAGGGCTTGAAATAGACATGGTGGCTTTCCACATCGCTCTCGCCGCAGAAGAACCAGCCGGAGGTGGAATCGATGATGCGGCTGGGATCGAGCGCTTTCAGCTTTTCGTAGGCCGCCTGGCTGTCAAACTGGCCCCAGCCTTCGTTGAAAATCGTCCAGTAGAGGATGGACGGATGATTTTGCAGCTGGCGCACGGTCTGCCCCACATGAGTACGGAAGGCCGCGCGGGAGGCGCGGTTCGGGTGCAGGAATTTGTCCGGCAGTTTTTTGAGGCCGATGGTGGGCAGGGCGGTGTCCCGGATGAAATTATAATCGGAATTGTTCACCATGTCCTGGAACACGGCCATGCCGAGGCGGTCGCACTCGTAGTAGAACAGCTGGGGCTCGATTTTGATGTGCTTGCGCAGGGTGTTGAAGCCCAGCTTCTTGGCGGCGAGGATATCCCGGGCGTAAGCGGCGGGGCTCGCCGGGGTGAAGACGCCGTCGCTCCAGTAGCCCTGGTCCAGCAGGCCGTGGAAGAAATAGGGCTTGCCGTTGAGGCAGAGCCGGGGAATGCCGTCCACCACTTTGGCTTCGATGGTGCGCAGGGCAAAGTAGGATTCCACCCTGTCTTTTCCGGCTTCAATGGCGAAGCGGTAGAGATGGGGTGTTTCCGGAGACCAGTGCTTCGGGTTTTTGATATGGATTTCAGCTGTGCCGTTCTTCAGGGGAAAGCGCGTGCCATCCAGCAGGATTTCGCCCTCCGTAATGCCGTTCACCATGATTTTTGCGCTGTCCAGCGTGGTTTTGATGCGGATGTCCTGAATGTGCCGCGCGGGCACGCTCTCCAGCCACACCGTCTGCCAGATGCCGCTGACGGGAGTGTACCACATGCCGCCGCGCTTTTCGCATTGCTTGCCGTAGGGCAGGATTTTTTTATGCAATTCATCCCGGACGCGGACTTCGAGGGCGTTTTCAGCCTGCAAATGCGC
>JAFUPT010000120.1 GCA_017481065.1 Clostridia bacterium
ATTATCATCAGCGCATGGCTGATAATATGGAAACGTCAAATCATCATAGATACGAGGTATCATAACGCTTAAACAAATTTGTTTAAGTTGCAATGCCGGGCATCGAGTGGGAATAATTTGAATTGTCGCAGTGCACTCCCGCTTATCGCCTGTAGTGTAAAATCGCTTATCTTAGCAATAGATTCAAGCCTTGAAGGGTTAATCCCCTTTGAGGCTTATTTTTTTGCGATATGGGGTCAAAAAACCTTGAAAACCGGCATTTTCGTCAATAAAATACATGTTTTATCAGCAAAATCGGCTTCATAAACCCGCAAAGTTCGCATGTTTAGAAGAAGCCACAAAGGATAAAAGAATTTGCACCAAGCAGGATAAAGCATGTTGCACCGTCACATTGAAAAACTGCTCGAAAGCCCCTGTTTTCAGGGGTTTTCGGTTTTCAAAAAGGTCCCGTGATATAGATTTGATAAAGGGTGCCTCCGGACGCATTATTGCTTGTGTTCCGGTTGGCTTGCAGGTTTGAACAAGGCCTGTACCCGCAAGTTTCCATACAAAAAGCCATTGCTGATGAAATCCATCGGCAATGGCTTTTGGTCTTTTCCGAGAAAAATTTGACCGGAATAGAGGCAGTTTGAAGCAGTTTGTGCATCAACAATACTCTATCTCGCATTGGAGGATGAATATCGCCGTCTGCAGGAGCGTTTGTTCCGGATTTTCGGCGCGGAGGGAACTGATGAATTACACTTTGCAACCTCCGTCAAACAGCTCGGCGGCGGTCTGCAGGATATTTTCTTGTTTGGCGGGGAAAGCGCGATGCTGCCCGACGGGCTGAGGAACGACGGCCATGCGCAATGCGCTGGTAAGCAATTTCTTTTCAAAACGCAGTTCCTCCTCCCCTATCCGGGCAAGCCGGCGGCAATCCGCTTCTTGCCGGCGCAGGGCTGCTTTTCAAGCGGAAAAAGTCGTACGAATTGACACGAGCGGAATCTTGACATGTTTTTAGTTTTAAAATATAATTTTCGTACACTGATGCGGCTTCTGCTGGGCTTTGAAACGCCTCAGAAGGGCGCTGTCTACTACGACGGCAAGGATCTGAACAGTATCGACCTCAAATCCCTGCGGCGCAGAATCGGCACCGTGATGCAGAACGGCAAGCTGTTCTCCGGCGATATCTACTCCAATATCGTGATCTCCGCACCCTGGCTCACCCAGCGGCAACGCTTGATGATCGCCCGGGCCATTGCGCCAAAGCCGAAGATTCTGATGTTCGACGAAGCCACCTCCGCCCTGGACAACCTGACGCAGAAAGACGTTGCCGAATCCCTGGAGGGACTCAAGTGCACCCGCATTGTGATCGCTCATCGCACGCAACGGCTTCTTTGCAGAGCTGGTAGCACGCCAACGGCTGGACGATTAAAACATTTTTTGAGAAAACACCTTTTCAGGTTTGAAGACCTGATGAAAAGAAAAAACAAGATAAGGAGAATCGCAATGAAGATTGAAAAGATTTTTGAAGGAACGAAGCTGACAATAACCCTGGCTGGCCGCATGGACACCGCAACCGCTCCCAAGCTGGAGGCAGAACTGCAGCAAAGCATTTCCGAGGTAAAGGAATTGGTGCTTGATCTTGCAGAACTGGAATATCTGTCTTCGGCAGGGCTGCGCGTGCTGCTGGGCGCCCAAAAAGTGATGAACCGCCAGGGCAGCATGGTGGTAAAGAACGTGAACGAGAGCATCTTGGAAATCTTTGAGGTCACTGGTTTTGTTGATATACTGACCATCGAGTAAACTGCGGGAGAAGAAGGGATTCCCATGAATAAGAACAGAAAGAAAATATCGCGTTCCTTCCAGAACTGGCTTCTTTTGCTGGTTATTACAGCGTTTCTTGCTACCACGGTATTTCTGTGGATGTTTCAGACGCAATTGGCGCGAAATAATGCAGCCCGGCTCTTGGAACTGAACATCTCTGATGTGCGTGATGATATTCAGGACGCTTCTGATGCGAATCTGTTAAAGCTGACCAAACAAATTGCTGCATATCTGGATGCAGAGGAAAATATCAGTGCGGAATTGTTGGAAAGACTATGCCGCCGGTATTATGTGACGGAGATCAACTGCATCGGTTCAGACGGCATCATTTTTGCCAGCACTTATCCGGATTTCCTGGGCTTCGATATGAGCAGCGGCGAACAGGCTGCGGAATTTCTGGTGCTTCTCAATGGAGAAAATGAGTATGTGCAGCGGTATCAGCCCGTTTCATATGATGATTCCATCTCCCGCAAGTATGCAGGCGTTGTGCTGGAACGCGGCGGTTTTGTACAGGTTGGCTATGGTTTTGATCGGTTTCAGAAAGACATTGACGAGTTTGTGGTGGGCGTGACCCGCAACCGCCATGTGGGCGAGGGCGGCTGCATCATCATTGCAGATGAAAATCAGAGTATTGTCAGCGACCGCAACGGAAACGAAGGCCAGGGTCTGGATGTAACCGGGATTCAGCTCGACACTGCGGCGATAGCGCAGGGCGAGGTGTTTACTGCAGATGTGTATGGAGAGAGCTGCTACTGTATGTATAAAATACAGGAAGGCTATACCATTGTGGCTGTTATACCCCGGAGCGAAGCAGCCCTGTCCCGGAATGTATCCGTGGGAGTAACCACGGCCATGCAGGTCGTAATCTTTGCCGCCCTGTTCATTATGATCTTCGTGCTGGTGCAGAAGCTGGTGGTGGATAACATCCACAAGATCAACGGTTCCTTGGCCGCCATTACCGAAGGCAAGCTGGATACCGTGGTGGACGTTCGTTCCCACGAGGAATTTGCGCTGCTATCCGACGACATCAATTCTACTGTGGATACCTTAAAACGCTATATTTCCGATGCCGAGGCAAGAATAGACGCTGAGTTGGCATTTGCCAAGGCGATCCAGCATTCCGCATTGCCCTCCGTGTTCCCGCCGTTTCCCAACCGCAGGGAATTTGAAATCTGGGCGAGTATGGATACCGCAAAGGAAGTGGGCGGCGACTTCTACGATTTCTATTTTGTAGATGAGGAGCATCTGGCTTTCCTGATCGCCGATGTTTCTGGCAAGGGCATTCCAGCAGCCATGTTTATGATGACGGCCAAAACGCTGCTGAAAAGCTATGCTGAATCCGGAATGAGCGTATCGGAGGTTCTCACCCAGGCAAACAACAAGCTTTGCGAGGGGAACGATGCGGGCATGTTTGTTACAGTATGGATGGGTTATCTGAATACCAGAACCGGCGAGGTGACCTATGCGAGTGCGGGCCATAATCCACCCTTTATTCGACGTGCCGACGGCAGCATAGAGTGCATCAAATCCCGTCCCGGTCTGGTGCTGGCTGGAATGGAGAATATACGTTACCGTACCAATACGATACGATTGGCGCAGGGAGATATTCTCTATCTCTATACTGATGGAGTCACCGAAGCCACGGACCTTGACAATGCCCTCTATGGCGAAGACAGATTGTGTGCAGCTCTACAGCGAGAGGCCAAGGCGGATGTTCGCTCCCTTTGTCAGTATGTGAAGGGCAGTGTAGACGCCTTTGCCGGGGAGGCCCCTCAATTTGACGATATCACAATGCTGGCCCTGCAATATAACCTTTCCAAGGAGGGTAACTTATGAAAGAACTGAATATTGCGGCTACTGTTGAAAACATCCCGGTTGTGACAGCATTTGTAGATGAGCAGCTGGAAGCGCTGGATTGCCCCGCAAAGGCTCAGCTTCAGATCAATATTGCCATCGACGAACTGTTTGGCAACATCGCCCAGTATGCATACAGTCCCGAGACTGGCAACGCTACCGTCCGAGTGGAGGTGATCGAGGAGCCTTTGTCGGTCGTCATTACCTTCATTGACGGCGGCGTACCCTATGATCCGCTGCAGGCAGCCGCTCCTGACACCGGCCTTTCAGCCGAGGAGCGTGTACCAGGCGGACTTGGCATCTATATCGTAAAAAAGTCCATGGACGAGATCTCATACGAATACAAAGACGGCAAGAATATCCTGTCCATCATTAAAAAACTCTGATCTCCGTAAGGGAGGCGAATACCCTTGGAGCTAAGCAAAGAATATATACTGACAAATGAATCGGCGGACGATATATCCGAACAGGTCACTGCATTTCTGACAGAACTCAAAACTGAAAGAAGGAATCTTCTTCATATCTGATTTGTTTTGGAAGACTTGCGATACCCAAACAAGATATGGAATCATCAGATAGCCTGCGATATCTGAGATGGTCAATGTGCATCTCTTCATCATCACCGCGCTGGTCTGCTTTGCGGCGTTCTCCGCGTTCTATGCGCTGGTGTATAAATTCACCTCGAATGTCTACTACGACATTGTGAGCAGAGCGAGGGAGCGCTGAAGAAAGCCCGGGGCAAATTGGAGGACACGCTTGATTTCCCATAAACCTTGGGATACAATAGGTTCAGGGGACGATTGATATGCTGGTTTCTGCCCGGGGGTACTATGCTTTGCCTGGCAGGGCAGAGGGATGGCAGTGTTCTTCCCCTGAAAGCGCATTGCAAAAGCCCCGGCGCAGAACAGCCTTTCGGGAGACGCGCCGTCCGGCGGCAAGAATGAGATAAATTACATGGGAGGCGCGCATGGCGGAGAGAGCACAGATTCCGGTACTGATCACCGGCGGCATGCCGGATTACCTTCTTCCCAGGATTGAAATACCCGGATATGACTTCCGGCACATTGAAGACCCCTCCGATGCGGAGCTTGCGTGGGCCGAGGTGATCGTGGGTTTTCCGCCCATTCCCCGGCTGGCTGCCGCAGCCAGGCTCAAGTGGCTGCAGATTCCCTGGTCCGGCGCGGACGGCTATGCCGATCATCCCGATTTCCCCGGACATGTGGTTCTGACCAACGCCACCGGCGCATTTGGCCGTCCCATTGCGGAATATGCCTTTGCTGCGGTATTTGCGCTGATGCGGCGCTTCCACCTGTACCGCGACTGCCAGAACGCATGCCAGTGGCTGCGGCAGGGCGATGAAATGAGCCCCACCGGGAAGCATGTGCTGGTGATGGGCGCGGGCGATATCGGCACCCATGTAGCGGAGCTCTTCAAGAAATTTGACTGCACGGTAAGCGGCGTGCGGCGGGTTGCCCGGAAATGCCCGGAACATTTTGATTCCATAATCACACTGGAGGAAGCGGAGGCGGCGCTCCCCGGGGCGGACATCATCATCTGCGCGCTGCCCAGCACGCCGCTGACCCGGGGCTATTTCAACCGCGCCCGGCTGGGCATGCTCAAGCGCGACGCGATTTTTGTAAACGTGGGCCGGGGCAGCCTGGTGGACCACGATGCGCTGGCGGAGCTATTGGTGGAGGACAGGATTTACGGCGCCGCGCTGGATGTGACGGACCCGGAGCCGCTGCCCGCGAACCATCCGCTGTGGAGCTGCCGGAACGCCATCATCACGCCCCACATCAGCGGCCAAACCTTTGCAGGCTTGAAAGAAAAGGAGGATTTCTTCTTCGCCCTGTGCCGGGAAAACCTGGAGCGCTACCGGGAAGGCAGGGCGCTTAAAAACCGGGTGGACCTGAGCACCGGCTACCGGGAAACCAGAGGATAGGCAGATACGGAAAAACCGGCTTCTTCGCGGTAAGAAGCCGGTTTTTTGCGCAATAAAAGAGTTTACGAAGCCATACCCTTGACAAGGAGGCAATTATGTGTTTTAATAAACATATGAACAATCATTCATATATCAAGGAGGATGGATCATGAACAACGCTGAGGAAAAACACGTTCACAGCCATGACGGGGCATGCGCCTGCGGACATGACCATCATGAACATAAGGAACATGAATGCGGGTGCGGGCATGAGCATCATCATGAGCACGAGCACCATGAATGCGGGTGCGGGCACGAGCACCATCATGAGCATGAGCACCATGAACATGGGCATCACACGCAGGCCCACGGCAGGCATTCCGGCGGCGTGACCCGGACCTACATACTGGAAAACCTGGGCTGCGCGAACTGCGCCGCGAAGATGGAGGCCCGGATTGCCGCGCTGGACGGCGTGGCGGCCGCAACCATCACCTTCGCCACGAAGCAGCTGCGGCTGACCGCCAAGGATCCCGACCGCCTGCTGCCGGAGATTCGCAGGATCTGCGCGAGCATCGAATCCGAAGTAAAGGTAGTGGAGAAGGACGCCGCGCCGAAGCATGCGCACGGCGACGACCGGGCGGACCTGGTGCAGATCATCATCGGCGCGGTATTTTTCATCGCCGGGCTGGTGCTGGAACACATCAGCGCGCCGGAATTGCTGGTGATCGCCGTATTCGTGGCGGGCTACCTGATCCTCGGCGGCAAAATCCTGCTGGAAGCCGCGCGCAACATCCGCAGCGGCCAGGTATTTGATGAAAACTTCCTGATGAGCATCGCCACCATCGGCGCCTTCGCCATCCGGGAATACCCGGAGGCCATGGGCGTGATGCTGTTTTACCGGGTGGGCGAATTCTTTGAGCACAAGGCGGTGGAGCGCAGCCGCAGCCAGATTATGGAAGCGGTGGATATGCGGCCCGAGGTGGTGAACCTGCTGGAGGGCGATAATGTGCGCGTGATTCCCGCAGGCGAGGCGCAGGTGGGCGATGTGCTGCTGATCCGCCCCGGCGACAGGATTCCGCTGGACGGCGTGATCACAGAGGGCGAGAGCCGGCTGGACACCTCCCCCATCACCGGCGAACCCGTGCCCGTGGCCGTGAAATGCGGCGACAGCGCGGTATCCGGCTGCCTGAACACCAGCGGCCAGCTAAAGCTGCGGGTGGAGAAGGTGCTGGAGGAATCCATGGTGAGCCGAATTCTGGATTCCGTGGAGAACGCAGCCGCCAGCAAGCCGAAGATCGACCGCTTCATTACCCGCTTTGCCCGGGTTTACACCCCCTGCGTGGTTGCGGTTGCTCTGGCGACGGCCATTATTCCCTCCATCGTGACCGGCAACTGGAACTACTGGGTTTACACGGCGCTGACCTTCCTGGTAATGAGCTGCCCCTGCGCGCTGGTGCTGAGCGTGCCGCTGGCCTTCTTCTCCGGCATCGGCGCGGGATCGAAGAAGGGCATACTGTTCAAGGGCGGCGCTGCCATTGAGGCGCTTGGCCAGCTGAAGGCCGTGGTGATGGACAAAACCGGCACCATCACCCAGGGCAACTTCAAGCTGCAGAAGATCATTCCCACCGGGAAATACAATGAAAACGACCTGCTGCACCTGTGCGCCAGCTGTGAGCAGCATTCCACCCATCCCATCGCCCACAGCATCGTGAGCGCCGCCCGGGAGAAGGGCATCGCCATGCAGCAGCCCCGATCCATGAAGGAAATCGCGGGCCACGGCATCGAGGCGGAGCTGGAGCAGGGCGAGGTGATCTGCGGCAACAAAAAGCTGATGGAGAAGCACGGCATCGACCTCGGAAGCGCGCAGCACAGCGCATATGGGGCGGAGGTATACATCGCGGTAAACGATGTGCTGGCTGGCATACTGGTGATTTCCGATACCATTAAGCCCGACGCCAAGCCCGCAATCGCCCGCTTGAAGGCCCTCGGCCTGCACACCGCCATGCTCACCGGCGACTCTGCGGAGAGCGCGAAGGCAGTGGCATCCGAGACCGGCATCGATGAGGTGCGCGCCCGCCTGCTGCCCCAGGAGAAGCTGGAGAGCCTGGCAGAAATCCGGAAGCAGCACGGCAGCGTGATGTTCGTGGGCGACGGCATCAACGATGCGCCTGTGCTGGCCGGCGCAGATGTGGGCGCGGCCATGGGCAGCGGCGCGGACGCAGCCATCGAGGCGGCGGACACCGTGTTCATGACCAGCAGCGTGGAATCCATTCCGGAGGCCATATCCATCGCCCGGGGCACCAACCGCATCGCCATGCAGAACGTGGTGTTTGCGCTGGCGGTGAAGCTCATCGTAATGATCCTCGGCCTGTGCGGCTTCGCCAACATGTGGATGGCGGTATTTGCCGATACGGGCGTGGCCATGATCTGCGTAGTGAATGCGATAAGGGCGCTTTACATCCGGCGCTAAAAGCATAATAGAAAAAGCAAGGATTCCTGAAGAAAACCTTCCGGAATCCTTTTTTTGCCATCCGGGCTTTGACACAGAAAAGCCGATTGTAAGTTTTCTCAGAATATGTTAGAATTATTGCAGATAGATTTATGTTTATAGTGTACAATTCTTACCATTTCATTTCCAAATTGTGCCGGTCCTGATTCCAGAGCAAGGGAGGTTTGCTGAATGAAGAAAATGCTTCAAAAGATACTGGCCGCGATCCTGGTAATCGCCTCCACCACAGGCGGGCTGAGCCTGCCCGTACAGGCGGAAAACACACTGAGCGCGGAGGAAATCGCGCTCCTGACGGCCGCGCCTGAGGAGGCCGCGCTTCCCATCGCGGAGGATGCGGGAGAAATCCCGGCTCCGGTGGAAGAAAGCACGGTTCCGGAGGAAGCGGCGGCAGAAACCCCCGCGGCGCTTCCGGCGGAACCCACGCCCGCGCCCGAGTCGGAGCCCGCAGCGGAAATCACCGAAGAACCCACTACGGAGCCCGCAGCGGAGGCCACTGAGGAACCCGCTATGGAGCCTACAGCGGAGGCCACTGAGGAACCCGCTGCTGAAACGGCGGAGCCCTCCGCAGAGCCCTCTGCCGTATCCGCCGCCGAAGCCACGGCGGAGCCTGTTGAAGATATCTTCCAGATCAAAGACAATGTGCTGCTGGGATACAGCGGCACGGACGCGGATGTGACGATTCCCGACGGAGTGACGGCCATCGGCTCCGGCGCGTTTGCCGGGAACAGCGCAATCCGCAGCATCCGCATCCCGGACAGCGTGACGGAAATTGGCTACAAGGCATTTGAAAACTGCACTGCGCTTGCGGAGATCACGATACCGGACAGCGTGCATACGATGGATTTCGGCGTGTTCATCGGCTGCACCGCGCTCAAGCGGGTTGCGCTGCCCAGCCAGCTGGAGACGATCAAGGAATACATGTTCCAGAACTGCGCATCCCTTGCGGAGATCCGCTTCCCGAACGCCCTGCGGCGCATCGACCACTACGCCTTCTACGGCTGCAGCGCCATTGAAGAGCTCAAGCTGCCGGACGGCGTTTCTGTGATCAGCTCGAGCGCATTCGCCTATTGCTCCGGCATACGGAGCATCGATTTCCCCAGCAACCTGCACACGGTGTACGACAACGCATTCGCCTACTGCACATCGCTGGAAAGCGCCATGCTGCCCGACAGCGTGGCCAACCTGAACAGCTCCATCTTCCAGGGATGCACCAGCCTGCGGGAAGCATCGCTTCCGGATGGCACGCGCTATGTGCACAGCGGGATGTTTGCCGGCTGCGTGAACCTTGAAAAGGTGACCCTGCCCAAGACCGCCATCCGCGTGGACTCTAAGGCCTTCCAGGCCTGCGCGAAGCTGGAGGAAGTTATCCTGCCCAACGGCATTTACTCCATCGAATCATACGCCTTTGAGGGCTGCACCGGGTTGAAACGCGCGATCATCCCCAACGGCACCACGAATATCGGCAGCCATGCCTTCGCAGGCTGCAGCGCCCTTAGCGATGTAGAGCTGCCCGCCGAGCTGCTCACGATTGGCAATTCCGCATTCCTGGGCTGCGCACAGCTGAAAAAGATCACGCTGCCCGAGGGCATTACCTCCATCGGCGCAGGCGCGTTTGCAGACTGCCCGGAGCTGAGTGCGGAGGTATATCCCAATAGTTTTGCCCTTACATACTGCCAGGAGAATGGCATTCCCTACACGATTCGCAATGAAAGCGCCAGCGATTTTGTGGTGAAGGACGGCGTGCTGCACCGCTACACCGGTACGGAGACGGATATCGCCATTCCCGAGGGCGTGACCAAAATTGCAGACTACACCTTCTCCGGCAGCGCGCTCACCAGCGTGAGCTTCCCCTCTACGCTGGAGGAGATCGGCGAATTTGCCTTCGCCCGCTGCAACGGCCTTTCCTTCCTGGAATTCCCGGCGAGCCTGAAAACCATCGGCAGCAGCGCATTCTACAAGTGCGAAAACCTGCTGCTGGCAGAGATGCCCGAGGGGCTTGAAACCATCGGCAAAAATGCATTCTCGGAGAGCGCCCTGCTGCTTGTTGCGCTGCCCTCCACCCTGCGGGAGCTGGGCGACGGCGCGTTCATGCGCTGCCCCTACCTGACGGAAGTATACATCGAAGAAGGTATCGAAAGCACCGGCAATTCCGTGTTCGAATCCTGCAGTTACCTCTCCTACGTCTACCTGCCGGACAGCCTAAAGCACATCGGCAGCCGCTTCTTCCATTACTGCCGCTACCTGGAGGAGATTCGCATTCCGGCACATCTGGAGAGCATGGGCGACGGCGCATTCCACGGCACGGGCATTTCTGAAATCATATTGCCCGATACCCTGACCGAGCTTCCCGACGGCGCCTTGGGCGAATGCCTCAAGCTCACCAGCGTAACCCTGCCAAAGCAGTTGCAGAAGATCGGCAGCAACGCATTTTACGATTGCCCGCTCAGCTCCCTGGTAATCCCGGACAGCGTGACCGAAATCGGTGAATGCGCGTTCAGGAACTGCGCGAAGCTGGCCAGGCTGGATATGCCCGCTTCCCTCATTTCCATCGGAGGCTACGCCTTCTACGGCTGCACCTCCCTGAAAAGCATGTCGGTTCCGGAGGGAACGGAGAGCATCGGCGATCTGGCATTTTACGACTGCACCGCCCTCGCATCCATCACCCTGCCGGACAGCGTGAAAACCATTGGCCGCTGCGCATTTTTCAACTGCGAGCAGCTGACCGAAATCACCCTGCCCGCATCCCTCACCCGCATTGAAGAGGAAACCTTCCGCATCTGCGATAAGCTGGAGCGCGTCACCGTGCGCGGCAGCATTGAATACATCGGCCCGAGCGCCTTTGTAAACTGCACCTCGCTCACCGAGGTGACGGGCCTGCGGGGCGTGGGCTTCATCGGCAACGTCGCCTTCGGCAACTGCAAAAAGCTGAGGGGCATCGAGAGCAGCGGCGCGGCCGCCGTCATCGACAAATCCGCCTTTGTCAATTGCGAAGCCCTGGAATACGCCCGCTTCCCGGATGGCATTACCAGCATCGGCGTGCGCGCCTTCGCCAACTGCGCAAAGCTGAAATCCATCGGCAGCACCGCCCATATCGAAAGCATCGGCGGAAACGCCTTCCTCGCCTGCTATGCGCTGGAGAGCTTCGATTTCGGTGACCGGCTTGAATCCATCTCCGCATCCGCATTCCTGTTCTGCGCCTCCCTGGACGGCGTGAAATTCCCGGACACGCTGAAAGAGATCGGCGAGGAGGCCTTCCGGGAGTGCATCTCCATTTCCTCCATCTACCTGCCGGACAGCGTGGAAAAAATCGGCCCGCTGGCCTTCAAAACCTGCTACGATATGGCCAGCATCCGCCTGTCCCCCTCCCTCAAGGCATTGCCGCCCTCCGCACTCTCCAACTGCACCTCGCTCACCAGCGTGGAAATTCCCTACGGCGTGACCGAGATCGGCAGCTGGTGCTTCTATTACTGTCCGAAGCTCAGCCGGGTAAGCATTCCGGAGAGCGTGACCACCATCGCCGAAAAGGCCTTCTACAATTGCCCGCAGCTCAAGAGCATCGCCCTGCCCCAGAGCGTGACCAGCATTGCCTCGGACGCCTTTATGGATACGCCCGCCCTCAAGAGCGCGCCGAAATCCGTGGTATTCCCCCGGCAGGAGGCCATCCTGAACCTCGCTTCCGGAAAGCCCGCGCAGCTCAGCGTGCAGGTGAAGCCCGACGATGCAAACCAGGCGGTACGCTGGACGAGCAGCGATGAAGGCATTGTGCGCGTGGAAAACGGCATGCTCATTCCCGTGGCAAGCGGCAGCGCGACCGTGACCGCCGCATCCATCGCCGATCCCGCCGTTTCCGCAAGCTGCACCGTGATCGTGGATCGCTTCACCCCGGTATCGGAGATCAGGCTGAACGCCGCAGACCTCCAGCTGGACATCGCCAAGGGCGATTCCTTCACCCTCGCGGCGCAGGTGCTGCCGGAGGATGCGAGGTATCCCTCCGTGATTTGGGAGAGCAGCGATCCTTCGATCGCCAGCGTGGAGGGCGGCGTGATCACCGCCCACGCCGCAGGCCGCGCGCTCATTACCTGCTCGGCTGTTGACGGCAGCGGCGCGGAGGCGCTTTGCAGCGTGACCGTGTACAAATCCCCGCTTCCAAAGGGCGTGAGCATTCAGCAGGCGAACAACACGGCCGTGAACCTCGGTGAAAGCCTGCAGCTCACCACCGCCTTCTCCCCGGAGGGCAGCTATGCCAAGCTCAGCTGGTCCTCCTCCAGCAAAAAGATTGCCACCGTGGATGCAAGCGGCGTAGTTACGCCCGTGAAGGAGGGCAGCGTTACCATCACGGTAAAGACCTCCAACGGCAAGCGCGACACGGTGAAGCTGAAGATCGTGGACCCCTACAAGCCCACCGGCGTGGCGCTTGACAAGAGCGGCACCGTGAACCTGGCGCTGGGCGAAACCCTGCAGCTGGGCGCATCCCTCCTGCCTGAAACCGCCCAGAGCGAGCTGAAGTGGAGCACTTCCAGCAAGCGGGTGGCCACGGTGGATGCGAGCGGCGTGGTGACGCCCATCAAGGAGGGCAGCGTCACCATCACCGTTCAAACCCGCAACGGCAAGAAGGACACGGTGAAGGTGAAGGTGTTCGACCCGAAGAAGCCCCAGTCCGTGACCCTCGCAGAGAGCGGCACCGTGACCGCGTGGCTCGGCGGCTCCCTCCAGTTGAACGCGGAAGTTGCCCCCATTACTGCGGAGACCACCCTCAGCTGGTCCAGCTCCAACAAGCGCATTGCCACGGTGGACGCGAGCGGCGTGGTGACGCCCATCAAGGAGGGCAGCGTCACCATCACCGTAAAGACCCACAACGGTAAGAAGGATACGGTGAAGGTGAAGGTTGCCGATCCCAGCAAGCCCGCCCAGCTGGTGCTGAGCCACAGCGGCACGATTGCCCTCGCCAAGGGGGAAACCCTGCAGCTCTCGGCGCAGATACTGCCCGATACCGCCGTGGGCAGCGTGAAATGGTCCAGCTCCAAAACCCGCTATGCCACGGTGGATGAAAGCGGGCTGGTGACGGCGGTAAAGGCCGGTACGGTTACCATAACCGCCAAGACCCAGAACGGCAAAACGGATACCGTGAAGATCAAAATTCTATGATATGCGCTGTTTTGGCCGTTTCACCCTTTACTTTCGACATCACAAGTGCTATAATACCTGTGAAAACAGAATAATCATGGCTTACAGGTGCCTGCGTGTAATGCGCGGGTGAAAAGGGAACGGAGTGTAAATCTCCGACAGGACCGCTGCTGTGAAGGGGAGCTTCGGATAAAATGCCACTGGCGATTGCCGGGAAGGATTTCGAAGCGGTGAGCCTGAGTCAGAAGACCTGCCTGGCAAGCATGCATGGAATTCTTCGGACCAGGGAATGATATGCCGCATATGCGTGTATGGCAGAACAGTTTTGGAGGATTCCGGGCTGTTCTGCTTTTTTTGATTCACAATTTCATATTTGGATTTTCAGTGCCCGCTGGTAGTGCGGCGGGGTAAAAGGGAATCAGGTGCAAATCCTGAGCGATCCGGTCACTGTAAGCGGGGAGGCGAGCCGCAGAACGCCATTGTGCATTGCATGAGAAGGCGCGGCCTTCGCCCATGATCCGCAAGCCAGGAAACCTGCTGAAACATCCGGTGCATAGCTTCCGGAGAAAGCGGCTGCCCAGCAGGATTTGTTATCTGATACAACCATGCGCCTGCCATTCCGGAAGGGAAGGGCGGGCGCTTTTTTGCCGCCTTTCCACCTTGGATAGACTGTTTTGCGGGTATTTTGGCCGATGAACGAAACGCCCGCCGAATAGATATCGGGCAAATATGCCCAAAAGAAAGGAAAGATTTACCCATGAAAAAGATTCTCGCCCTCGCAATGATGCTCGTTATGCTCTTCTCCTGCATGAGCTTTGCCTCTGCTGAGGAAGCCAAGCCGGTGATCCTGGTGGTATCCTTCGGCACCAGCTTCAACGACAACCGTGCCCTGACCATCGACGCTCTCGAGGCAGACATCCAGGCAGCCTTCCCGGACTATGAGGTTCGCCGCGCATTCACCGCCCAGACCATCATCGATATCCTCGGCGAGCGCGACGCCCTGGACATCGACAACGTGACCGAGGCCATGGACAGGCTGGTGGCAGACGGCGTGAAGAAGGTTGTCATCGCTCCCACCCATGTGATGAACGGCGCCGAATATGACGACGTTATGGCCGAGATCGCCCCCTATGCCGGGCAGTTTGAAGTGATGGCCGTTGGCAGCGCCCTGCTGACCCACGCGGAAGACTACGAAACCGTAATCGAAGCCCTGCTGGCCGAGAACGAGAATGCCGGCTCCGCCGATACCGCCCTGGTTTACATGGGCCATGGCACCCACCACTTCGCCAACGCCGCTTACAGCCAGGTGGAAGGCATGATGCACGCCGCCGGTTACGAGAACGCCTTCGTGGGCACCGTTGAAGGCTTCCCCACCCTGGAAGTTGTGATGAGCCAGGTTGCCGCTTCCGGCGCAAGCAAGGTTGTGCTCTATCCCTTCATGGTGGTTGCAGGCGACCACGCCAACAACGATATGGCCGGCGATGAGGAAGATTCCTGGAAGAGCGCCTTCACCGCAGCCGGTTACGAAGTGGAATGCGTAGTGGAAGGCCTGGCCCAGAATGCCGCCATCCGCGCCCTCTACATCGACCACATCCAGGCCGCCATCGAGGAAGCCGGCCTGTAAACGGAGCGGAGAAAAAATCGGGGCTGTGTCCGGCACAGCCCCTTTCCCCGTAATAAGGAGAAAGCTATGAAAAAGATTATTCTGACAGCGCTGCTTGCGATCGCGCTGGTTCTGGGCGGCATGGCCTGCGCGGAACCTGCCCCGGCGGATGGATTGTACAGCATCGGCGTATCCTCCAATGCGCGGATGTTCCGCGTGGTGGACTGCGTGCTGCGGGTGGAGGATGGAAGGATGACCGCGGTGCTCACCATGAGCAGCAGCGGCTACGGCTACCTCTACCAGGGTACATCCGCCGAGGCAGGCGCCGCGCCGGTGGAGGAATGGACGCCCCACTCCGTGGACGGGGAGGGCCGCCATGTGTTCGCCGTTGAAATTCCGGCGCTGGATCAGGACATGCCCATGGCCTCCTGGTCCATTCGCTATGAAAAGTGGTATGACCGCACGCTGCATTTCTTCTCGGACACCCTTTCCCCCCACCGGGAAATCGCCCCGGACGGCGTGTATGCCGGCGTGCTGCGATCGGATACGGCGCTGGACGGCGCAAGCTGCCTGCTGCGATCTGAGGATGGAAGGATGCAGCTTGATGCGGAGGGCCTTTCCATGGAATTGGCCTCGCTGGACCTGCGCATTCCCATCGAAGGCGGCTGGATCGCCCTGGACAGCGCATCCCTCAGCCAGCACAGCGTGCTGGTGGACGACGGCATGTACACCGTGGATGTGGCCACCGATTCCGCACTCTTGAAATTTACCCACTGCCTGCTCAGCGTGGAGGGCGGCCGGATGACGGCCCGCATGACCGCGAAGAACAGCAATTTTGATTACCTGTACATCGGCCTCGCCAAGGACGCCCTGCGGGACGAGGCAAACTGGATTCCCGCACAATTCAACGAGGACGGCACCGCCAGCTACGAGCTGCCCATTTCCACGCTGGACAATGAGATTTCCGTGGCCACCTATTCCGCCAAGAAGAAAATGTGGTACGACCGGAGCATAACCCTCGATTCCGATACCCTGGAATACGCGAACTGACCTGGAGGAGAATGAAACATGAAAACCATCAAGCGCCTGATATCCCTGCTGATGATGGCAGCCATGCTGCTGGCCATCTGCATGGCTGCGGCGGAACCTGCGGACCTGCCGCTGCCCGAAGCCACGGCGACCATCGCGCCGGAAGCCACCGCCGAACCCGCAGTTACCGAGGAACCGACTGTGACTGAGGAACCCGCTGTGACTGAAGAACCCGTTGCAACCGAGGAGCCCGCTGTGACTGAAGAACCCGTTGCAACCGAGGAGCCCGCTGTGACTGAGGAGCCTGTGGTAACCGAGGAGCCTGTGGTTACCGAGGAACCTGTTGCAACCGAGGAGCCTGTGGTTACCGAGGAACCTGTGGCGACCGAGGAACCTGTGGTGACCGAGGAACCTGTGGTTACTGAGGAGCCCATGATTACTCAGGAGCCTGTGGTAACCGAGGAACCCGATATCACCCCTGCGCCGGAGGCTACCGAGATTCCCGAAGAGGACTATGCGGACGGCGATTACAACATCTCCATCGAGAGCGATTTCAAGATGTTCAAGATCGTTTCCTCCTCCGCTCGGGTGGAGGGCGGCAAGGTGGTCGTGACCATCTGCACCAGCAGCGCCAGCTACGACCGCATCTACATCGGCTCCAAGGAGGACGCCGACCGCTCCGGCTATATCACCGGCAGCGCCAATTCCCACGGCGGCTACAACTTCACCTTCGAACTGCCCAAGAGCTACATGGGCAAGACCATTGATTTCGTGCCCGGCAAGCCCGACGGCAGCTGGTATGAAAAGAAGCAGTACCACCTGACCGTGCCCTCCGCTATGGACAAGGCGGAGCCCACCATCGCCCCCGAAATCACCCCCGAACCCGCTGAAACCCCCGCCCCCGGCGTAGGCGACGGCAATTACAACGTATCCGTGGAGTCCAGCGCCGCCATGTTCAAGGTGGTGGGCTGCGTGCTCACCGCAAACGGCGGCAAGTACAGCGCCGTCATCACCCTCAGCGGCACCGGCTACGACAAGCTCTTCATCGGCACTGCCGAGGAGGCCGCCAGGGCGGATGCATCCGCTTATATCTCCTACGTTCCCGACGCGGAGGGCAAGTACACCTTCGAAATCCCCGTGAGCAGGCTGGATACCGGCATTGCCATCGCCGCCCATTCCGCCAGCAAGGGCACCTGGTACGACCGGACCCTCACCTTCAAATCCGAAGGCATGGAGAAGGTGGAGGAAAAGGTAGGCGACGGCAATTACAACGTTTCCGTGGAATCCAGCGCCGCCATGTTCAAGGTGGTGGGCTGCGTGCTGACTGCCAATAACGGCAAGTACAGCGCCGTCATCACCCTCAGCGGCACCGGCTACGACAAGCTCTTCATCGGAACTGCCGGGGAAGCCGCCAAGGCGGATGCATCCGCTTACATTTCCTACATTCCCGATGCGGAGGGCAAATATACCTTCGAAATCCCCGTGAGCAGGCTGGATTCCGGCATTGCCATCGCCGCCCATTCCGCCAGCAAGGGCACCTGGTACGACCGGACCCTCACCTTCAAATCCGAGGGCATGGAGCCCATCGGCGGCTCGGAAGCTACTCCCACCCCCGCGCCCACCGCGACCCCCGCTCCCTCCGCCACTGCGGTTCCCGAGGATGATCTCTCCGGCTCCACCAGCCGTGTGGACAGCTCCACCTCCCTGGCGGACGGCACTTACACCCCGGACAAGTTCTCCTATTCCGGCGGTTCCGGCCGCGTGAAGCTCTCCTGCAATCGCGTGACGGTATCCGGCGGCAAGGCCACCGCCACCATCACCTTCTCCAGCACCAATTTCCCCTATGTGAAGGCCAATGGACGCAAGTATTATCCCTCCGTGAGCGGCGGTTCCTCCAGCTTCAGCATCCCGGTGAAGCTGAACAGCAACAACCGCATCATCGGCATGACCACCGCCATGTCCGCCGACCATGAGGTGAGCTACACGATTTATGTGTACATCGAGGGCGCGCAGGACAGCGGAAGCGGCTCTTCCACCGAGAATGCCGAGGCCAAAGTGATCGGCCTGGAGTACCTCTCCACGGATACCATCGAACATGCCCAGCTCTTTTCCGTGCACCGCTACGAGGGCGGCTACACCGCCATCGATGTTGAGGATGCGGGCCGCTGGATCGTGGTGCCGGAGGGCGCCGAGGTTCCCGTGGGCATGGATGAGGATGCGATTCTTGTAATGGCCCCTGTGGAGAGCGCCTACATCGCCTCCGCAAACGCCATGGCCGCCGCGGACGCGCTGGAAATCGCGGCCGCGAAGCTCAGCGGCATTGAAAACCCGGCACTCAGCAAGCTCCCCGCCGAGCAGATCAGCTACGCCGGCAGCTGGGCTTCCCCGGATTACGCCGCGCTGCTGATGGGCAGCTGCGATCTCGCCATCCTGCCGGAGAATTTCTCCGTATCCGAAGATGAGGAAATCACTTCTGAGGAGCAGGCCGTGCTGGACAACGTAAACGAGCGCATGGACATGCTGGGCATCGCCGCCATCATCGACCGCTCTGCCGACGAGGAAACGGAGGCCGCGAAGCTGGAATGGATCAAGGTATACGGCGTGCTCTTCGGCTGCGAGGCAGAGGCAAACGAGCTGTACCGGCAGAAGACCGCCGCACTGGAAACCTAAGGAGAATACGCCATGAAGAAGAAAATACTGAGCATACTGCTGGCGCTGCTGACCATCACCTCCTGCCTCCCGGCCCTTGCGGAAGCAGAAAAGACCGAGCTGCCCGGCCTCGTGTGGGAATCCCGCATGGATTTGACCTACGCCGACCGCTTCTCCGTGGATTACTATGAGGGCGGCTACGCGCTGATCGATGTGGAGCAGGAGGCCCGCTATCTGGTGGTGCCCGAGGGGCTGAGCGCCCCGGCGGGCATCGACGGCGATATCACCATCCTGCAGCAGCCCATTGACAACATCTACCTGGCCGCCACATCCGCCATGGCCCTGTTTGACGCCATCGACGCCACCGGCTCCATTCGCCTGTCCGCGCTGAATGCCAACAGCTGGTACATCGAAAACGCCGTGGCCGCCATGGAGCGCGGAGATATGCTGTTCTCCGGCAAATATTCCGAGCCGGATTACGAGCTGATGATCAACGAGGGCTGCGAGCTGGCCATCGAATCCACCATGATTTACCACCAGCCGAAGGTGAAGGAGATGATCGAGCTGCTGGGCATTCCGGTATTCGTGGACCGCTCCAGCTACGAAGTGCATCCCCTTGGCCGCACGGAATGGGTGAAGCTCTACTCCGTATTTGTGGACAGGGAGGAGCAGGCCGCCGCCTTCTTCAACGAACAGGCGCAGGTGATCGAGGAGCTGAAGGGCTTTGAGAACACCGAAAAGACCGTGGCCTTCTTCTATGTGAGCTCCGACGGCACCATCAATGTGCGCGCATCCTGGGATTACATTCCCAGCATGATTGAAATCGCCGGCGGCCGCTACATCTTTGAGGAGATCACCGACCCGGACAGCAGCCGTTCCACCGTATCCCTATCCATGGAGGATTTTTACGCGGCTGCGGTAAACGCCGATTACATCGTATACAATGCATCCATCGATGATCCCATCGCCAGCATAGATGAACTGCTGGCCAAGAGCCCCCTCTTTGCGGATTTCAAGGCCGTGCGGGAAGGCAACGTATGGTGCACCGGCAAATACCTCTACCAGGCGACGGACATCGTGGGCAGCCTGATCACCGACCTGAACCGCATGCTCACCGGAGACGAGGACGGCATGACCTTTATCTACAAGCTCAGCTGAGCGGGAGAACTCTATGGAAAACAAACTTCGCAGGAACACGCGCTATGGCTGCGTGTTCCTGGCGCTGGTGATTGCGCTGGCCGCCATCATCGTGCTGAACATCAACATCGGCAGCGTGCCGATCAGCGTGCAGGAAATCGCCCGCATACTCTTCAAGCGCGAGGGCGATCCCACCCAGATGAGCATCATCTGGAAGATACGCCTGCCCCGCATGCTGATGGCGGCCATACTCGGCGGCGCGCTGAGCCTGTCCGGCTTCCTGCTGCAAACCTTCTTTGCCAACCCCATCGCCGGGCCCTTCGTGCTGGGCATTTCCTCGGGAGCCAAGATGGTGGTGGCGCTCACGATGATCTACTTCCTGGAGCGCTTCAGGGTAGTTTCCTCCTGGACGATGGTGGCGGCGGCGTTCATCGGCTCGCTGATGTCTGTGGGCTTTATACTGCTCCTTTCCAGGAAGCTGCGGCACATGGCCATCCTGCTGGTGGCGGGCATCATGATCGGCTACATCTGCTCGGCAGTGACGGATTTCGTGATCACCTTTGCCGAGGACAGCGATATCATCAACCTGCACGGCTGGAGTCAGGGCAGCTTTTCCGGCATGAGCTGGGAAAACGTGGGCATCGCGGCCATCATCGTGGGCATCACGGGCTTCGCGGTATTTTTGCTCTCCAAGCCCATCGGCGCGTACCAGCTGGGCGAAAACTATGCCCAGAGCATGGGCGTGAATATCAAGCTGTTCCGCGTGGCGCTGATCGCGCTCTCCAGCGTGCTCTCCGCCTGCGTGACCGCCTTCGCGGGGCCGATTTCCTTCGTGGGCATCGCGGTTCCCCATCTGGTGAAGCGCTTTTTGAACACATCGAAGCCCATCGTGGTGATTCCGGCCACCTTCCTCGGCGGCGCGGTATTCTGCATGGCCTGCGATTTGATCGCCCGCACGGCATTCGCGCCCACGGAGCTGAACATTTCCACCGTGACCTCCATCTTCGGCGCGCCGGTTGTGATCGGCATGATGCTGAAGCGGCATAAGGAGAAACAGCATGCCTGATTATTACTTCCGGACACAGAACCTCACCGTGGGCTACGACGGCAATCCCCTGATCCGCGATATCACCATCAATGTGGAGAAGGGCGAGATCCTTACCCTCATCGGCCCCAACGGCGCGGGCAAGAGCACGATCCTGAAATCCATTACCCGGCAATTGAAGGCCATCGCCGGCACGGTGGAAATCGACAGCCGGGATTTAAAATCCCTCACCCACCGGGAACTGGCCACCCGCATGGCCGTGGTGCTCACCGAGCGGATGAAGCCGGAATTGATGACCTGCCGGGACATCGTATCCACCGGCCGCTATCCCTACACCGGCAGGCTGGGCCTGCTCACCCAGGAAGACGAGCAAAAGGTTTCCGCCGCGATGGAGGCCGTGCACGCCCTCGATCTCTCCGAGCGGGATTTTAACGCCATCAGCGATGGACAGCGGCAGCGCATCCTGCTGGCGAGGGCCATCTGCCAGGAACCGGAGATCATTATCCTGGATGAGCCCACATCCTTCCTGGATATCCGCCACAAGCTGGAATTGCTGAGCATACTGCGCGGCATGGCGAAGGAGAAGGGCATCACGGTGATCATGTCCCTGCACGAGATCGACCTCGCCCAGAAGATTTCGGATAAGATACTCTGCGTGAAGGGCGAAAGCATCGAAAGCTACGGCGCGCCGGAGGAAGTGTTTGATGAAAAGGGCATCCGCGCGCTCTATGATATCCACGATGGCTACTACGATCCCTGCTTCGGCAGCATCGAACTGCCCCGCCCGGACGGCGAGCCCGAGGTGCTGGTGCTCTCCGGCTGCGGCAGGGGCATACCCATCTACCGCGCGCTGCAGAAGGAAAACCTGCCCTTCTGCGCCGCCATACTCTACACCAACGACCTGGACTACCAGCTCGCCCGGCTGCTCTCTTCCGAGGTGATCGAGGAAAGGCCCTTCCACGAGATCAGCGATTCCGCCTTTGATCGGGCGATGGAACGGGTGAAATCCTGCAAATATGTGATCGACGCGGGCTGCGAAATCGGCCCCTGCAACCGCCGCATGGAGGAATTGATCCGCGCGGCAGAAAAACTGGGCAAACTGCAAAAGGGACATTGGAAATGATGTTCATCAAATGGAATATCGCGGCGATGCTGCTGGGTTTCCTGCTGGATTTGCTGATCGGCGATCCGGAGGGCTGGCCCCATCCCGTGATCTGGATTGGAAAATACATATCCTTCATGGAGGGGAAGCTGCGCGGGCGCGGCGGCAACCTGCGCCGTTCGGCGCTGCTGCTCACCTTCTCCACGGTGCTCACCAGCATGGCTGCAACCGCTGCCGTGCTGTTTGTGCTGTCCAGGCTGGGGGAAATTCCGCTGTTTACCGGCATGGTTCTTATCTCCTGGACCTGCCTCTCGGCAAAATGCCTCGCAAAGGAGGGCCGGGGCGTGGCCCGGGCTCTAGGCCTTTCCCTGAATAGGGGTAGAAAGCAGGTGGGCAGGATCGTCGGCCGGGACACCAGCTGCCTCAGCGAGGAGGAGATCATCAAGGCCACGGTGGAAACCATTGCCGAAAACACCACCGACGGCGTGGTTGCGCCGATGCTCTGCCTGATCATCGGCGGCCCGGTGCTGGCCATGGGCTTCAAGGCCGCCAGCACGCTGGATTCGATGGTGGGATATCTGGATGAAAAATACCGGGATATCGGATGGTCGAGCGCGAAGCTGGACGATATGCTGAACTGGATTCCCGCGCGGATTACGGGCTTCCTGATGTGCATCTCGGCATTTTTCTGCCGCTTGGACGGAAAGCATGCCTTCCGCATCATGAAGCGGGACCACGCCAACCACCTGAGCCCCAACTGCGCATGGAGCGAATCCGCCGCGGCGGGCGCGCTGGGCGTGCAGCTGGGCGGAACACACATGTACTTCGGCAAGCCCATCGAAAAGCCCGCCATCGGCGATGATATCCGTCCCGTGGAGGCCGCCGACATCGCAAAAACCAACCGGCTGATGTACGTTTCCGCCGGCATCCTCGCGGTGCTGGCAGGCATTCTGGGGGTGATCCTGTGAAGAAGCTGCGCGAGGGCTTCACCACCGGCAGCTGCGCGGCTGCGGCGGCGCTGGCCTGCTGCCTATGGCAGAGGGACGGCATCTGTCCCCGGCAGGTGCGCATCACCGTGCCGGAGGGGCGGCAGTACATTCCGGAAATCATCCCCCATCCGGACGGCAGCTGCGGCGTAATCAAGGATAGCGGCGACGACCCGGACATCACCAAGGGCATGGAGATCATCGCCCATGTAAAAATCCTGCCGGGCGAGGGCGAAATAACCTTCCGCGCAGGCGAGGGCGTGGGCTCCATCACCGAGGACGGCCTGAAAATCTCCCGGGGACAGCCCGCCATCAACCCTGTGCCCCGGCGAATGATCGAAGAAGCGGTGCGCAGCATATTCGGCAGCCGGGGAGCCGTGGTTACGATTTCCATCCCCGGCGGCGCGGAGATCGCCAAAAAGACCTTCAATCCCCGGCTGGGCATCGTGGGCGGGCTATCCGTGCTGGGCACCAGCGGCGTGGTGCGCCCCATGAGCGAGGAGGCATTGAAGGATTCCCTCTACGCCGAGCTGAAAATGCGGGTGCTGCAGGGAAAGCGGGAGCTGATCTTCACCTTCGGCAACCAGGGCGAGGAGGCCATGGAGAAGCTCTTCCCCAGCATGTGCATCGTGCAGGTGAGCAACGAAATCGGCTTCATGCTGGACGCTGCGCTGGAGCTGGGGATAGGCCGCATCATCATCGGCGGCCACCCGGGAAAGCTGGCGAAGATTTCTGCGGGCCTCATGCAAACCCACAGCCGCACCGGAGACGCGCGCCGGGAAGCCATCGTGACCCAGCTGGCGCTGATGGGCGCGCCGCTGGGGCTGCTGGAGGGCGTGTATTCCGGCGTGACCACCGATACCGCCATACGGCTGATTGATGCGGCCGGGTATGCAGAGGTTTGGAACCATCTCGCCCGGGCGGCGCAGCGTTATGCGAGCCTGCGAGTGCGTGGGGAAATCAAAATCGACATCGTATTTGCCGACGGGCAGGGAAGGCTGCTGGGCAAATATTTCGGGGAGGAAATATGAAGCACGGCGGAAATGTATGGCAGGGTGAAAAGCCCGGCGACTGGCTGGATTATTCCGCAAACCTGCGCCCCGGCGGACCGCCGGATTGGGTGCGCGCGGCGCTTCAATCCGCCATGGAAAACGCCCGCTACTATCCCGATCCCCGGATGCGGCGGGCAACGGAGGCCATGGCGGCATATCTCGGCATTTCCCCAGGATTTGTGCGGCCCACGGCGGGCGGCATTTCCGCCATACAGCTGGCGAACCGGCTGCCCTCCGCTGAAACGCTGATCCTCACCCCCTGCTTCTGCGAATACGAGCAGTTTGCATCAAGCCCGGTGCGCAGGCTTTCGCTGCTGCAAAAAAGGCATGAAATCGCGCTGCCGGAGGATTTGCAGCTTAGGAAAAACAGCCTCGTATGGCTCTGCAACCCGCTGAACCCGGTGGGAACAGCCTTTCCCCGGGCGCAAATCGAAAAGCTGCTCCAGCAGGCGGAGGAAGCGGAGGGCTGGCTCATCGTGGACGAAGCCTTCATTGAATACTGCCCGGAGCATTCCATCGCGGATTTGATCGGGAAGCACGGGCGGCTGCTGGTCGCCGGATCGATGACGAAGATACTCGGCATTCCCGGCGTGCGGCTGGGCTGCCTCTGCGCGCAGCCGCAGGTTTTGGCGGAGCTGGAAAAATACCAGCTCACCTGGGAGCTGAGCTGCTTTGCCGAGGCCGTGGCCTGCGCGCTGCCGGAACACAGGGAGGAAATCCTTGCCGACAGCCGGGAAAACGCACGGAACCGGGCATGGCTGAAAGCCGCGCTGGAGGGGATGGGCATATTCACCTATCCATCGGAGGCGGCCTTCCTGCTGGCGGATTTCGGCAGGGATGTTCAGGAAATTTCGGAAAAACTCAGGGAACGGCGCATCCTCGTGCGCAGCTGCATGAACTTCGACGGCATAAACGACGGCCATCACCTGCGGCTGGCAGTGAAGGACGCGGCCTCCAACCAAAGATTTATTCAAGCACTCAGGGAGGTGCTGCTATGCGCGGAAAATCATTGATGTTTCAGGGAACGGGTTCCTCGGTGGGCAAATCCATGCTGTGTGCGGCGGTGCTGCGCATACTCAAGCAGGACGGCCTGAAAGCGGCCCCCTTCAAAGCGCAGAACATGGCGCTCAATTCCTTCGCCACCAGCGAGGGCCTGGAGATGGGCCGAGCACAGGTGACCCAGGCAGAGGCGGCCGGCCTGGAACCCAGCGTTCGGATGAATCCGGTGCTTTTAAAGCCCACCTCCGACCGGCGCAGCCAGGTAATCGTGAACGGCAGGCCCATCGGCACCATGTCCGCCGTGGAATATGATTCCTTCAAGCCCCGGCTGCGGGAGATGGTGAAGGAGACCTACGATGCGCTGGAGGACAGCGTGGACGTGGTGGTGATTGAAGGCGCGGGCAGCCCGGCGGAGATCAACCTGAAGCAGGGCGACATTGTGAACATGTCCATGGCGAAGGCTGCGGATGCGCCGGTGATCCTGATCGGCGATATCAACCCCGGCGGGGTGTTTGCTTCCCTCTACGGCACGGTGAAGCTGCTGGACGCGGATGAACAGGCGCGGATCAAGGGCATTGTGATCAACAAATTCCGGGGAGATGTGAAAATCCTGGAGCCGGGGCTCAAAATGCTGGAGGATTTGCTGGGAATCCCGGTAATCGGCGTGGTGCCGTGGATGGAGATTGACATGGAGGACGAGGATTCCGTCACCGAGCGCTTCTCCCGGCGCAGCGGCGGCGGACAGATCAAAACCGCCATCCTGCGCCTGCCCCACATTTCCAATTTCACCGATTTCAACCTGCTCGGCAGCGAGGCGGATGTTTCCATCTGCTATGCCACCCGGGCAGCGGAGCTTGCGGACGCAGATATCATCATCCTGCCCGGCACGAAGAACACCATCGAGGATTTGAACTGGCTGAAGCAGCGCGGCATGGCGGACGAGATCATTCGCCACGCCCGTCGCGGCGGCATGGTGATCGGCATCTGCGGCGGATACCAGATGCTGGGCGAAACCCTGCGGGACCCCGAGCACATCGAATCCCGGATTCCGGAGATGGCGGGGCTGGGGCTGCTCAACTTCGATGTGACCTTCCATGCGGAAAAAACCACCGTGCAGGCCCACGGCAATATCCGCTGCGAGGGCGGCTGGCTGGCGGAGCACAATGGCCTGATGCTGGACGGATATGAAATCCACTCCGGCGAAAACAGCTTCGGACCCCGCTGCGTGCCCTTCCTGCACCTCAACGGCCGGGAGAGCCCGGACGGCGTGGCCAATGAAAGGGGCAATGTGCTCGGCAGCTACCTGCACGGCATCTTTGATACCGGGGCCTTCTGGCGCGTGCTGGTGAACCGGGTGCGCCGGGAGAAGGGAATGGATGAAAACAGCGGCGCTGTGCTCACCATCCGGGAATTCCGCGACCGGGAATTCGACCGTCTGGCGGCCATCGTGCGCCAGAATCTGGATATGGACGCGGTTTACAGGATTATTCGGGGCGAAGACGTGCCCTGCGGGCGGTGGGAAGATGCGTAAGGCGGCTCCGAGGCTTTTGATCGCCGGCACCGGCAGCGGCTGCGGCAAGACCACGGTGGTATGCGCCATCCTGCAGGCGCTGAAAAACCGGGGATACGATGTAGCTTCCTATAAATGCGGCCCGGATTACATCGATCCCATGTTTCATTCGGAGATTATCGGCGCGCCCGGCACGAACATCGACCTGTACTTCGCCGGGGAAGCGCTGGCGAAATCCCTCTTCTTGAAGCACGCTGCGGAGCTCAATATCATTGAGGGCGTGATGGGCTATTACGACGGCATGGCCATGGATTCCACCGCCGCTTCCGCTTATCATGTGGCCCGGGTGCTGGATGCGCCCGCCATACTGGTGGTGAACGTGCGCGGCATGGCGCTCTCCGCCGCCGCCGTGGTGAAGGGTTACATGGAGCTGCGCAGGCCCAGCAGCATCGCGGGCGTGATCCTGAACAATGCCTCGCCCATGGGCTATCCCGGCATCCGGGACGCCATCGAGCAGGAATGCGGCGTGAAGGTTTACGGCTATTTGCCGAAATGCCCGGAATGCGCGCTGGAGAGCCGCCACCTGGGGCTCGTGACCGCGCAGGAGGTGGAAAACCTGCGGCAGAAGATGCAGCTGCTCGCCGCGCAGGCGGAGAAGGGCGTCGACCTGGACGGACTGATTCAACTGATGCGGGCGCAGGAGCCCATTGAAGCGGAGGAGATTTCCGCAAGAAAGATCGGCCGGGCGCGGATTGCCGTGGCACGGGACAGAGCCTTCTGCTTTTACTACCGGGACAACCTGGAATTGCTGGAGGAAATGGGCGCGGAGCTGGTTCCCTTCAGCCCGATTTCCGATGAAAAACTGCCGGACTGCGACGGGCTCATCCTCGGCGGCGGCTACCCGGAATTGTATTTAAAACAGCTCAGTGGAAACAAGAGCATGCGCAAATCCGTGAAGCGGGCCATCGAAAATGGGCTTCCCACCATCGCGGAGTGCGGCGGATTTATGTACCTCACGGAGAAAATCGGCGATTTTCCCATGGCCGGCGCGATTCCCACGCGCTGCTTCAACACCGGAAAGCTCAGCCGCTTCGGCTACGCGGAAATTTCCGCCGGGAGCGAGAGCATGCTGTTTGAAGCCGGGGATACAATCCGCGCCCATGAATTCCATTACTGGGACGCCGGCGCCCCCGGAGACGCGCTGCTTGCGCAGAAAACAAGCGGCAGGCAATGGATGTGCGGCTACGCGGGCGAGAGCATCTACGCGGGCTATCCGCACCTCTACCTTTATTCCAATCCCCGCGCGGCGGAGCGGTTCATCAAGAAATGCATAGAAAGGCGGCTGCGGCATGAAGCCGATGGAAATTGAAAAGCGCAGCTTTGAGATCATCACCCGGGAGCTGGGCGCGCGGAAAATTGACCCTGAATTTGATCTCGTGGTGAAGCGGGTGATCCACACCACGGCGGACTTTGATTACTATGAAAACATGGCCTTTTCCAAGCACGCGGTGCTGAAAATGATGGAGGCCATACGAAGCGGCTGCGACATCGTGACCGATACCACGATGGCCCAGTCCGGCATCAACAAGAAATTGCTGGGCAAGTTCGGCGGGCAGGTGCACTGCTTCATTGGCGACAGCGATGTGGCGGAGGAAGCGAGGACCCGGGGCGTGACCCGGTCGCTCGTCTCCATGGAGAAGGCTGCGCGGCTGGAAAAGCCCCTGGTCTTCGCCATTGGCAACGCTCCCACGGCCCTCTTTTCCATCTGCGAACTGGTGCGCGCGGGCAAGCTCCGTCCTGAAATGGTGATCGCCGTACCGGTGGGCTTTGTGAACGTGGTGGAAGCCAAGGAAGAAACCATGAACACGGTTCCCAACTACATCGTGGCCCGGGGCCGCAAGGGCGGCAGCAACGTGGCGGCGGCCATCGTGAACGCCGTGCTCTACCAGATGATCGAGCGGGAGGTATAAGGATATGGTACATTTTGTCGGCGCAGGCTGCGGCGCGGTGGATTTGATCACCGTGCGCGGCGCAAGGCTGCTTGGCGAGGCGGATGTGGTGATCTACGCAGGCTCGCTGGTGAACCCGGAGCTGCTGAAATACTGCAAGGCGGATTGCGAAATCCACGACAGCGCTTATATGACCCTTGAGCAGGTGCTCGCCGTGGTAAAATCCGCCGAGGAACAGGGCAAGACCACCGTGCGCCTGCACACCGGCGATTCCAGCATCTACGGCGCTGTGCGGGAGCAATTCGACGAGCTGGAGAAATTGAATATTCCTTACGACGTATGCCCCGGCGTGAGCGCGTTCTGCGGCGCTGCGGCCAGCCTAAAGGCGGAATACACCCTGCCGGATGTGACCCAGACCGTGATCATCACCCGCATGGAGGGGCGGACGCCCGTACCGGAGAAGGAAAAGATCCGCTCCCTCGCGGCCCACGGCTCCACGATGGTGATGTACCTGAGCACCGGCCTGCTGGAAGGCTTGCAGGACGAGCTGATGACGGGCGGCTATGCCCCGGAGACCCCGGCGGCCATCGTATACAAGGCAAGCTGGCCGGAGGAGAGGCAGTTCCGCTGCCGCCTGTGCGAC
This sequence comes from Clostridia bacterium, assembly GCA_017481065.1. The sequence continues at coordinate 28,919 of JAFUPT010000120.1, forward strand.
CTTGCCAAAACTGCCAAGGAAAACAACATCACCAAGACCGCTCTGATCCTGGTGGGCGGCTTCCTGGGCGACAAATACGAGCGCTCCAAGCTCTACGATCCCACTTTCACCACTGAATTCCGGGAGGCGGAGAAGTGAAGCGCGCGGCCATACTCTGCTACACCAGCCGGGGCGAGGAAACCGCCCGGAAGATCGCAGATGCGCTGCGGGAAGATTACGCAGTCGGGCTGCATCGCGGAAAATGCCGGATGGATGAACTCTTCAGCACGGTGGACGCGCTGGTTTTCGTGGGCGCCTGCGGCATCGCGGTGCGCGCCATCGCCCCGCACATCAGGAGCAAGGCCACGGACCCGGCGGTGATCGTGGCGGACGAGCTTGGAAAGCACGCAATTTCCCTGCTCTCCGGCCACATCGGCGGCGCAAACGCCCTCGCCCGGCGCATCGCTTCCGCCATCGGCGCGGAGCCCGTGATCACCACGGCCACGGATGTGAACCGCCGCTTCGCCGCAGACGAGTGGGCGGCGCGGAACGGCTTGGAAATTGCATCCATGCAGGCAGCGCGAAAGTTTGCCGCTGAAATCCTGAAGCGGGACCTGCCGCTGAAATGCGATTTTCCCATCCGTGGAGAGCTGCCGGGCGGCCTGTTTCCCGGCGAAGGCGGCGGCTGCGGGCTTTTGATTTCCTGCCGGGAAGATAAGCCCTTTGATCTCACCCTGCATCTCATTCCCCGCATACTGCATATCGGCATCGGCTGCAAGCGGGGCACCCCGGCAGAGCAGATACGCGCAGCCGCGGATATCGCGCTTCGGGGCATATCCCGCCGGGCCATCGCATCCGCCGCATCCATCGATGTGAAGGCGGACGAGGCCGGGCTGCTGGCCTTCTGCGCGGAAGAAAAGCTGCCCATACGCTTCTATTCCGCAGAAGAGCTGCGGGCGGTGGAGGGGGATTTCTCCGCCTCGGCATTCGTGCAGGGCGCCGTGGGCGTGGACAACGTGTGCGAGCGCGCGGCCATGCTGGATGCGGGCGGGGGCGCTTCCCTGATCATTCGAAAGACCTGCGCGGGCGGCGTGACCATCGCCCTTGCCCAGGAGAAATGGAGTGCTTGCTTTGAATAAGCTGTATGTAGTTGGCATCGGCCCCGGGGCCGCCGACCAGATGACCATCCGCGCCCTGCGCGCGCTGGAAGCGAGCGATGTGATCGCGGGCTACGGCGTGTATGTGGATTTGGTGAAGCCGCTGCTGGAGGGCAAGGAATACCTGGTGACCCCCATGAAAAAGGAGGCCGACCGCTGCCGCATGGCCATTGAGCGCGCCATGGCGGGCAAGACCGTGGCCATGATTTCCAGCGGCGACGCGGGGGTTTACGGCATGGCGGGGCTCTGCTGCGAGCTGGCCAGGGGCCTGGAGCTCGATATTGAGATCATACCCGGCGTAACTGCCGCGCTCAGCGGCGGCGCGGTGCTGGGCGCGCCCCTGACCCATGATTTCGCCGTGATCAGCCTCTCCGATCTGCTCACACCCTGGGAGAAGATCGAGAAGCGGCTGGAATGCGCCGCCGAAGCCGATCTCTGCATGGCGATTTACAATCCCTCCAGCGTGCGCCGGGCGGATTATTTAAAGCGGGCCTGCGAGATCATACTGCGCTGCAAGAGCCCGGAAACCGTGTGCGGCGTGGTAAAGAACATCAGTCGGGAGGGTCAGGCCATGGAGCTGATGACCCTGAAAGAGCTGGCCGGATACCGGGCGGATATGTTCACCACAGTATTCATCGGCAACGGCCAGACGAAGATCATCGACGGCAGGATGATTACGCCGCGAGGGTATAAGAATGTGTAAGATTTGTATTTTTGCGGGCACCACGGAGGGGCGGCGGCTGGTGGAGGCGCTGTCCGGCCGGGGCGCACGGATCACCGCCTGCGTGGCGACGGAGTATGGCGAGATTCTGCTGGGCGCGCATGAGGATGTGCGCATCCTGTCCGGCAGGATGGACGGGGCACTGATGGAAGCCCTGTTTGTGCAGGAGAAATTTGATCTCGTGGTGGACGCCACCCATCCCTACGCTGAAATCGTGACGAAAAACATCGCCCCGGCATGCCGGAATGCCGGGGTGGAATACCTGCGCCTTTTGCGGGACAGCGATTCGGGGGAGGGCGACGGCGTGTTCGTGGAGAGCGCGGCAGCCTGCGCGGAATACCTGGAGGGTACGGAAGGAAGCATCCTGCTTACCACCGGCAGCAAGGAATTGCCTGCATTCCGGGCGCTGGCGGAGCGAATCCACGCCCGGGTGCTGCCCATGCAGGCTTCGCTGGAGGCCTGCACGGCCTGCGGCGTCACCCCGGACCGCATCATCGCCATGCAGGGACCCTTTGACGAGGAAATGAACCTCGCCCTGCTGCGCGCCACAAAGGCAAAATTCCTGGTCACCAAGGATACCGGCGGCGCGGGCGGTTACGCGGCGAAGATTTCCGCCGCGAAGAAGGCGGGCGCGCAGGCCGTGATCATCGGCAGGCCCGCCCAGCGCGATGGCCTTGGGTTTGCAGAAACCATCGCCCTGCTGGAGGGGCGCTTCCCCCTCGCAAAAACGCCGAAGAAGGCCGTGCTGGCGGGCATCGGCATGGGCAATCCTGAGACCCGTACCCTCGGCATGGAGCGCGCCCTGCGGGAGGCAGGCTGCCTGATCGGCGCACGCAGGATGCTGGAAGCGGTGGACTGCGCGGGCAAGGAAACCCACATCGCCGTGGCGGCAGCCGACATCGCCCGCATCATCCATGAGAGCCCTTGCCGGAGCTTTGCGGTGCTGCTCTCCGGCGATACCGGCTTTTACAGCGGCGCGAAGAAGCTGGCGGATGAACTGCGGGATATCGAAGTGGAAATCCTGCCCGGCATCGGCAGCCTGCAATATTTCTGCGCCCGGCTGCGCCGCAGCTGGGAGGATGTGCGCCCCGTGAGCCTGCACGGCCGGGACTGCGATTTCATCCGCGAGGTATCCGGCCACCCGGCGGTATTTGCGCTGGTGGGTGGCGAAGGCGGCGCGAGCCACGCCCTCAGCCGGCTGCAAAATGCCGGGCTGGGCGGCCTCAACGTGCACATCGGCGAGCGGCTGGGCTACCCGGATGAAAGAATCACCCACGGAAGCGCGGATGAACTGGCCGGGGCGACCTTCGATCCCCTGAGCGTGCTCCTCGTGGAGAACCCGCGCTGGCGGGAGGAAATCATGACCCACGGCCTGCCGGACGAGGCCTTCGATCGGGATGAAACCCCCATGACCAAATCTGAGGTGCGATCGATCAGCCTCTCCAAGCTGGCGCTCACCCGGGGCGCGGTACTGTGGGACATCGGCTCCGGCAGCGGATCGGTATCCGTGGAAGCGGCGCTGCAGGCCACGCAGGGCCGGGTCTATGCCATCGAAATGAAGGAAAAGGCCATTGCCCTCACCCGCAGGAACGCAGGGAAATTTCATCTAAGCAACCTGGAGCTGGTCTGCGGACGCGCCCCGGAGGCGCTCGAAGCTCTGCCCGCGCCCAGCCATGCCTTCATCGGCGGCAGCACCGGCAGCATGCGGGAGATCATCGCCTGTCTGCTGAGGAAAAACCCGCAGGTGCGCATCGTGATCAACACAGTGACCCTCGAAACCCTGGCCGAGCTCACCGAAATCGCCGGGGAATTTGACTTCTGCGACATCGCGGAGGTGCAGATTTCCAAGCCCCGCGCCCTCGGCCGCTACCACTTGATGACCGCCCAGAACCCGGTGTTTATCTTCACCCTGCAAAACGGAGCAAGCCAATGACCTTTCTTTTCGACCTCGATTCCACGATCACGAAATGCGAACTCCTGCCCCTGCTGGCCGAAGAAAACGGCCTGAGGGAGGAGATGGCGGCGCGCACGGAGCGCTCCATGGCTGGAAATGGAGATTTTGCCGCAGATTTCGCCGCCCGGGTGGAGCTTTTGCGCCCGGTTCCGCTGCACCGCGCCCGGGAGATCATCGAAAATGCCCCTGTACACGGGGAAATCGCCGCCTTTTTGCGGGAACACCGCGACCGCTGCTGGATTGTGACCGGCAACCTGGACGCATGGATTTCCGGCCTGGTGCGCCGCCTCGGCATGGAGGGCCGCTGCCTCTGCTCCGCTGCGGAGACGGCCGGGGACCGGCTGCTGGGCATACGCAGCATTCTGGATAAGGCTGCCGCAGCCCGGCAATTCGCCCATCCCTTCGCCGCCATCGGCGACGGCAGCAACGACGCCGGCATGCTCCGGGCGGCGGATGTGGGCATCGCATTCGGCGGCGCGCGGAGGATTTCCGATGAACTCCGCAGCGCGGCGGACATGGTATTTGAAGATGAAATTGCGCTGTGCGCCTTCCTGCGCACGCTGTGAGGTAAAACCAATGAAGCATGAAATCGATACCGCAGCAGTGCGGGAGGCGCAGCGCCGCTGGGATGCAGTGGCCAAACCCCTGCATTCCCTCGGCAGGCTGGAGGATATGATCGCCCAGATCGCGGGCATACAGGGATGCGCGGATGTGCGCATATCCCCCCGATGCGCGCTGGTGTTCTGCGGGGATCACGGCGTAGTGGCCGAGGGCGTGAGCCAATCCGGCAGCGAGGTTACGGCGCTGGTGGCCCGCTCCATCGCGGAGGGAAACGCCAATGTGAACCTGATGGCCGCCGCAGCGGGCTGCACTGTATTCGCCGTGGACATGGGCATGGCTTCCGGGGAAGATATCCCCGGTGTGATCAGCCGCCGCATTGCTCCCGGCACGCGGAACATGACCCTTGAGCCCGCCATGAGCCGCCAGCAGGCCGGACAGGCCCTGCGGCACGGAATTGACTTGGTTGGGGAAATGAAGGCCCGGGGCTTCTGCATGATCGCCACCGGGGAGATGGGCATCGGCAATACCACCGCCTCCGCCGCGCTGGCGAGCGTGCTGCTGGATGCGCCCGTGGAGCTGCTCACAGGCCGCGGCGCCGGGCTCTCCGATGCGGGACTCCGGCGCAAGACCGGCGCCATTGAGCGGGCAATCCGGCTGCACAGGCCGGATGCGCATGATCCCATCGATGTGCTGGCCAAGCTGGGCGGCTTCGAAATCGCCGGCATGGCGGGCTGCTTCCTCGGCGGCATGGCGCACGGCGTGCCCATCATCATCGACGGCGTGATTTCCGCAGTAGCGGCCCTCATCGCCGTGCGCATCTGCCCGGAAGCCCGGGATTTCATGCTGCCTTCCCACATGAGCCGGGAACCTGCCGGGCAGTTGGTGATGGATGCGCTGGGGCTTGCGCCGGTGATCCACGCGGATATGGCCCTCGGCGAGGGTACCGGGGCCGTGATGCTCTTCCCCATGCTGGACATGGCCCGGCAGGTCTACTGCGGAACCCATACCTTCGGCGAGCTGGGCATGGACGCCTACGTTCCCCAGGAGGATGCGCCGTGATCGCCCTGATCACCGGCGGCAGCGGAAGCGGCAAGAGCGATTATGCCGAGCGGCTGGCCGCGTCGCTCGAAGCCGAGGAAAGAATCTACCTCGCCACCATGCAGATCTTTGACGCCGAATCCGTTCGCCGTGTAGAGCGGCACCGGCAGCAGCGCGCGGGCCGGGGCTTTGTTACGCTGGAATGCCCGCTGGACATCGCTTCCGCAGGAATTCCGGCGGATTCCGCCGTGCTGCTGGAGGATTTGCCCAACCTTCTCGCCAACGAAATGTTTGATCCCTCGGGAAACCCGGGCCGCATCCTGCCGGGAATTGAGATACTCGGCAGGAAATGCCGGCATTTGGTAATCGTTACCAACGAAATATTCTCCGACGGCGCGGCTTACGCCCCCTCCACCGCAGGCTATATCCGCCGCATGGCGGAGCTGAACCGCGCCATCGCGCAGATGGCGGATTGCGTCGCCGAGGTGGTCTATTCCATACCCGTCGCAGTGAAGGGAGACAGGATATGCATCTGATACACTCCTTCATCATCGCCTTTTCCACCTATTCCCGCATTCCCATGCCCCGGGCCGAATGGACGGAGGAAAACAAGCGCTTCAGCATGTGTTTTTTCCCGCTGGTCGGCGCGGCGGTGGGGCTTGTGCTGGCATTGTGGCTGTGGATTTGCAATTTGCTGGGCATCGGCTTCTTCCTGCGGGGCGCGGTGGCTTCGGTGCTTGCCCTGCTGGTAACCGGCGGCATACACATGGATGGCTTTATGGATACGATGGACGACATTTCATCCTGGCAGACCAGGGAACGCCGCCTCGAAATCCTGAAGGACAGCCACACCGGGGCCTTTGCGGTGATCGGCTGCGGGGCATACCTCATCGTATCGGCGGGCCTGTACAGCGAGCTGGGCCTCTCCGGCGCACTGCCGATGGCCTGCGCCTTCGTGCTCTCCCGCGCCCTGAGCGCCCTCGCGCTGGTGCTGCTGCCCAAGGCGAATCCCGGCGGCCTGCTCTCCGGCTTTGCAAAAGCGGCGCAGAAGAAGGCGGTGTGCATCGCCTGCGCCGTCTATATCCTGGCCTGCACGGCGGTGCTGGCGCTGAGCTGCGGCGTGCTGGGCATCTTCGTGCTCCTCGCGGCCTTCCTCAGCCTGCTGGCCTACCGCCGCTTGGCCATGAAGCATTTCGGCGGCGTGACCGGCGATCTGGCGGGCTGGTTCGTGCAGGTGGCGGAGCTGGCATGCCTCGCCGTGATCGTGATTGGAGGGAAGATACTGTGAAGCTATACATCGGCGGCTGCCACCAGGGGCAGGCGGAACTGGCCCGGCTGGAAAACCCCGGCGCGGAAATTTTCTATGATTTCCACCTGCGCATCCGGGATGAAAGCGATCCCCGGGAATTTGCCCGGCAATTCTGCGCGGCGCACCCGGGAGCCATCGTGGTTTCCAATGAGGTGGGCTATGGCGTAGTGCCCGTGGACCCTGCGGACCGGGCATGGCGGGAGGCCGTGGGCCGCGCCATGTGCATTCTCGCCCAGCAGGCGGAGGCCGTCACCCGCGTGGTATGCGGAATCGGGGTGCGCATCAAATGAAATATCTCCTGATCCGCCATGGCAAAACCCAGGGCAACCTCGATGGCCGCTACATCGGCTGCCGCACGGATGAACCCCTATGCCCCAAGGGCATCGAAGCCCTGCGCAGGCGGACTTTCCCCGCAGTGGACGGCGTGTTCGCCAGCCCCTTGCTGCGCTGCGTGCAGACGGCGCAAATCCTCTTTCCCGGCATGGAAATCTGCACCCTGCCCGGCCTGCGGGAGTGCGATTTCGGCGATTTCGAGAATAAGAATTACATCGAGCTCTCCGGCAACCCTGCCTACCAGCGCTGGATTGATTCCGGCGGCGCGCTGCCTTTCCCCGGCGGCGAAAGCCGGGAAGCCTTCATCTCCCGCTGTGCAGCCGCCTTCCGGGAAACTATCCGCACCCTGCCGGATGGAACTTACGCCTTCGTGGTACACGGTGGCACGATCAGGGCCATCCGGCCGGAGATGACCGGCGGCGCGTACTCCGACTTCCAGCCAAAAAACGGCCGGGGATACGCCCTTTTTCCCGATGGAAGGTATGAAAAAATATAAAGAGCCGAACCTGTCAAAATACATTTTGACAGGTTCGGCCTTATTTTGGGTCCACCGCCACATATGTGACTCAAAATTATCCATATATTCACAA
>JAFUPT010000121.1 GCA_017481065.1 Clostridia bacterium
AGCTGTCCCGCGAAAGGACAGCTCCAGTGACGTCTTTGGGATAGAAATCTATCCGGATTCAGGATCAATATGTTTTGCCTGCTCACGCAGATGAATTTTGTGTCAGGTCAAGCAGCGAATCTGAAGGCTTAGTTGGGCTAAGTCGAAGATTCGATGTGCAGAGATAGCGCAAAAGGCGCTGCGTGAAGCTGCAACAACATATTAACCGAGAGCCTTAACCTGCTCCAGCAGTTCGAGATCCCAGTCAGCAGAGGTGGGAGACTCGAGGTAGTAGGCCTGTACGTGCTCGGAGAAAGCATCCAGGTCGGCGTTGTAAACGGAAACGCCCTTGCTCTTGAAGAACTCAACCAGCTCGGCTTCGCGGCCCAGGGTGGTCTCGTCGCAGTACTTGCGGCCGGCTTCTACGCCGTCCAGAACGATCTGCTGCTGCTCAGCGGTCAGGCTGTTCCAGAACTCGAGGTTGATTGCGGGCCATACGGAGTCAACCAGATGGTTGGTGATGGTGATGGACTTCTGAACCTCATAGAACTTTGCGGACTCAACGGTGGGCAGGGGGTTGTCCTGGCCGTCTACAACGCCGGTCTGCAGAGCCAGATACAGCTCAGAGAAGGAGATGGGGGTGGGGTTGGCGCCGATGGCCTTGCCGAGCTCGATCCAAGCATCGGAGTTGGGCATGCGCAGGTTGATGCCGTTCAGGTCAGCGGGGGTGGTGATGGCCTTGTCCTCAGACAGGGAGATCTGACGGGAGCCCAGATACCATGCGCCCAGGGGCAGCACGCCCTGCTCCTCACCGATCTTGGCGAAGGCAGCCTTGCCGATTTCGCCGTTGAGAACAGCGGTCATGTGGTCATAGGACTTGAAGGTGTAGCCGGCAGCGAACATGCCAACCCACGGAGAACCGCTGGTCAGCCAGCTGGCGGAGATCAGGGACATCTGGGCGTCGTTACCGGCAACGGCAACAACTTCCTCTTCCTGGGTGAAGAGAACGGCGTCGGTGTAAACTTCTACCTGGATATTGCCGGCGGAAGCTTCTTCAACATACTTTTCAAACTCCATCATGGCCTTGGCATGGGTGTCAGTGTTGACAGCAGTCAGGGTCACAATGATCTTCTGGGGATCGCCGAGGTCCTCTGCGAATGCGCCGCAGACGGACAGGCTCAGAATCAGAGCCAGAACCAGAGCAAGAATTTTCTTCATGGGGTTTTCCTCCTTGAAAAATTATCATCCAGCGGCTTTTTGCCGCAAAGATTCGTAGTACGGGCGGGATTACGCTGGGGCTACGTCAGGGGCGCTGCCCCTGAAACCCCGCTTAAGGGACATTGTCCCTTAAGAATCCCATCCATTGCGCTGCTTCGCAGCGCTGGGAGAATTAATTTTCATTTGTGCCGGGTCAAGGGGCGGCTCGCCCCTTGCAGGAGTCCAGAGGACAGCGTCCTCTGGCAAGGGGGCATGGGGGACAAAGCCCCCCAACGTTCCCCTTCACTTCGTAATCCCGTTCTCCTTCAAAAATTCAAAGGTTTCCCTGCAGCCGAGGGACATGTAAGCGATATCATCGCCGCAGCCGATGAAATTCGCGCCGCGGTCGGCCCATTCCTTCATGGTGATCTTATCGCCTGCACCGAGGGACACGCCGAAGGGCTTGCCCGCAGCCTTGCACTTGGCGGCGAAGAGATCATAGATGGGGAACATTTCTTCATTGCGTGTATCGCAGAGATGGCCGTAGGACGCGGAGAGATCGTTGGGGCCGCAGATGAGCAGGTCAATGCCCTCCACGGCGAGGATCTCATCCAAATTCTCGATGGCGAGCTTGTGCTCGATCTGGAGGATGCGCAGGAAGGATTTCTCGGCATTTTCCAGATATTCGCCGTTGGTCAGCGCACCATACTGGTTGGCACGGCGGGGTCCGAAGCCGCGCACGCCCTTGAGGGGATAGGTGCAGCTGCGCACAGCCTGCCGGGCTTCCTCGGCGGTGCACACCATGGGCAGGATGATGCCGTCCGGGCCCATTTCAAGCACGGGCTTGATGCGCACCGGATCGTTCCACGCCACGCGCACGAGGGATGCGCAGCCGCTCGAAGCGCAGGCCATGATGTGGCCCAAGATGGTGTTCAGATCAAATGCGGAATGCTCGGCGTCGATCCAGATGGCGTCGAAGCCGTGGTAGCCCAGCAGCTCGGTAATCTCCGGATCGGTGAAGAACACATGGCCGCCGATCACGGTTTCGCCCTTGCGGAATTTTTCCCGCAGGGCTTCGGCGAGAAGTGCCTGTTTCATGTTGAATTACCTTCTTTTATGAAAGTATGTTTGCCGGGAATCAGCGCGATGGCCAAATTGTGATGAAACCGGCAAGACAAGGAAGCAAGGTTTTCAATAAGGGAGCTTACTTAAACGTAAGTGACCGCAATTGGAAACCGCAGCTGACGCAGTAAGCGCAAGCGTTTGCCGGGAATCAGCGCGATTTGGGATTACTTGCAATACCTCTCATAGGCGTCGTTGCACAGTGCATCCATGTTGTAAACCTCGGTCTTGAAGGTTTCGCACAGCAGGCTGTCGTCCTGAACGCGGCAGAAGGTGGTGATGGGCAGCTTTTCGATCTCCTTGAGATGGAATTTGCTGTTCACGGGGTAGAGCTGGCGCTCGATCAGGGAAGCGATGGAGAGCACTTCCTGAACCTTCTGGGCATTGGGATGATGGATATTGTTGCACAGCCACACATACAGCTCCGGATGGAAGTTTGCCATGATGCCGCTGTAACCCGGCGCGCCGTCCAGCATGGACTGCAGCAGGGTGGTGGTGTTGGCATTGTAGAGCTTCAGGTTGGTGCCTTCGATGGCAGCCAGCTTGGTGCGGATGGTGGCGGCGTCGCAGCAGGTGTCCTTCAGGAAATAGAAGCGGTTGGTCTCTGCGATGTGCTTGATCATCTCGGGAGTCATCAGGCGCTTATAGGGACGGGGGCATTCGTATGCGCCGAGGTGCACGGCGGGATCGATGCGCTCCAGCAGGCGATCCATGTTCTTCATCCAAACATCATCGCTCTCATCCTCACGGGCAGCATGGTTGGTGATGGTGATCACGGCGTTTACGCCGGTCTCCGCCATGGTATTCAGCTCGCGAACCTGGTCCTCGAAATCTTCGCTGGTATGGCCGGAAGCAACTACCGGCACGCGGCCCTTCACCTGATCCACGGTGATCTTGGCCACTTCCATGCGCTCCTCAAAGTTCAGCATGTGGATTTCGCTGCTCTGGCAGGATGCGAACAGGCCGTTCACGCCATTTTCCAGATACCATTCGATCAGCGCGCGCAGGCCCTGTTCGTCGATTTCGCCCTTGCGGGTCATGGGGGTGAGCATTACCGGATATACGCCGCCCGGATAGTTATTCATATTTATGCCTCCTAATGCTTGTTACAGCAAGATTAACCTGTATTACAATTATACATCATATGCGTGTCAGGTCAATAGCTATCGTGAAAATTAACCAAATTAATTTAGATTTGGGAAGGGGAACGCTGGGATTACGCTAGGGGATGCTGTCCCTGAACCCCTCAGCAGGCGACGCAAAGCGTCGCTAAATTTTTAAAGGCACGCTTTGCGTGCCTTTTCTGCCGGGTCCAGGGGGAGGTCTCCCCCTGGCGGGGTCCGGGGCAGCGCCCCGGCAGGGTTCCAAGAGAACAGCGTTCTCTGGCAACGCCTCCCTCCGTCACTTCCCGATCTTATAATACACCTCGTAATTCCGGCGCGACTGGTCCAGATGTTCAAATACCATCTTCTCAGCCCGTTCGGCGTCGCGCGCCCGCAGCGCATCCATAATCCGCTGGTGGCGGGTGATGGCGTCATCGATGCCGCCCTCCACGAAGATGCCGATGCGGATCACATCCTTAAATACATTTGCCATGGTTTCCACCAGCAGGGAAAGCAGCGGATTCCCGGAATAGCGCGCGATGCTCTTATGGAACTGGAAGTCCAAATCGCGCCGCTCCAGCACGCCGATGTTGTAGTTCCTCAGTTTCAGCAGGATCTCGTCCAGCTCGGCAAAATTTTCCTCCGTGGCCTTCTCCGCCGCCGCGCGCACCGCCGCCGCCTCAAGATAATAGCGCACATCATAAACGCTGCGGTAATCGATGGCGTCGTCCATGCGGATGATGCGCGTAACCATATGGGACAAATCCTCCACATCCGGCTTGGTCACATATGCGCCGCTGCCGGTTCGGCTGGCAATCAGGCCCCGCGCGCGCAGGATTTTCAGCGCCTCGCGCACCACAGTGCGGCTGGCGGAAAAGCGCTCGGTAAGCTGCTGCTCGGAGGCCAGCCTCTCGCCCACCTTGCCGCCGGCGAGAATTTCCTCCTCCAGGCAATCGGCAATCTGCTCAGAGAGCTTGGCCCGCCTGGAATTAAACTCATAATAATCCATATATATCTCCAATGATAGAATATAACAACATTATACCCAGAAACCACCATCCCGCGCAAGGGCCTGCTGTAAATTTGTGAATTGACAAAAGCGCTTCATGATACTATACTTTTCACATATGGAGGTATGAGAACTATGATTTACGATATCCTGAGCAACCTTTCCTGCTATCGCGGCCTTTCCGCCAACATGGACCGCGCCCTCGAAGCCCTCGCAAGCACCGATTTTTCCGCCCAGCCCGCCGGCAAATATGAAATCGACGGCGATAATGTTTTCTACATGATCCAGGAGCCCGAGCTCCGCGATGAGGAATCCGCCCTCTACGAAATCCATAAAAAGTATGCCGACATCCAGTTTGCCCTCACCGACGGCGAAACCATCCTCGCGCTCCCCACTTCCGCCATCGAGGATTGGCAGCCCTTCGATGAAGCCAGGGACATCGGCTTCTCCATGAACACCGAGCCCGGCATCCCGCTGGAAATGAACGCCGGCAGCTTCGCCATCTTCTTCCCCCAGGATGCGCATATGCCCTGCCTGCGCGGCGGCAATGCAAAAAAATGCCGGAAGGTTGTCTTCAAGGTGAAGCTGTAAGGCGGATTCGCAAGGGAAAATGCTATCCCCCGGACTCTTCAGCGCAAAATGCGGCCTCGTTTCGGGACCGCTTTTTGAATATTGTTTTTTACGCATGCGGATAGCTCCCGCAATTCCCCTCATAAAAAATTTAAGGCACGCATTCACGTGCCTTTTCTGATTTTCCAGGGGCCTCATGGGACAGCGTCCCCATCATTTCCGCGCCACGATGAACCAGGTCGTGCCGTGCTCGCCGCTGTCCAGCAGCAGCTGGTCAGCGCACTGCACAATCTCAAATCCCGCCTCGCGCAGTAAGGAACAGATCGCATCCACATCATGAACGATCTCAGTGATGTTTTCCTCAAACTTATACGCGCCGTTTTCAAACACGGTCGTCTTCAGGTTGATCACGCCCGCTTCATTCCGGGTAATCAGGAACTGCGCCTTGATCGTCTCGCTGAAATCCAGGTCGATCGGCTCCCCGGGCGAAACCTCGCGCTCATTCAGGATATCAAACACAAAATGCCCGCCATCGCTCAAATAGTCATATACATTCCTAAAAATCTGCCCGATATCCTCCAGCGACATGATGTGGTTCAGCGCATCGCCGGTGCAGGTCACCAGGTCAAATTGTTTCTCAGGGCGGTAAGTGATCATATTTGCCACGTCATAATGAATCTGCGGCGCGTTCTCCCGGGCAATGGCGATCATGCCCTCCGAAAGATCAATCCCGGCGGATTCGATGCCGTTTTCATGCAGCAACTCGCAGAGCACACCCGTTCCGCAGCCGAGATCAAGGCTGCTGCGAACCTTAAAATCATTTCGACGCACCCACTCCAGCAATTGTTCACCAAAAGCACGGGGAAAATAATTCCAGCCGAACTCATTATAAACCCTGCAAAATGCGCTGCTGTACATCAAATCATCCTCCAGTACAAGAAAAACTCCGCTGATTACTCAGCGGAGTCTGGCGCCTCAGATAGGACTCGAACCTATAACCCTTCGGTTAACAGTTCCGGTAAATCGGGCCCGGAATTGAGTTTCTACTTATTATATGAATAAGCAGGAAAAGGTACGGTTTGTGCAGGGATTTGTGCAAGAAAGAATCATCTGATCCACATTTAAACAATGAATGACTATCTCTTCTATCCTTCATTTAGTCCCTGTTCAGGATAGTCTTCTCAGTCTCTGCATCGAAGAAGTGCAGTCTGTTGACATCGAAGCCCACGGTGATGGTGTCTCCGCCCCGGCTGTTGGTGCGAGGATCGACACGGGCGATGAAGTTGCCTTCCTTGCCATCCGTAGACAGGTACAGATAGGTTTCAGAGCCCATCAGTTCGGTCATCTCGACCTTGACCTCTACGCAGGCTTCAGGATAGGCACCAGTGAAGGCCGGTTCATCGTGGATGTTCTCCGGACGGATGCCCATATAAACTTCCTTGCCGATGTAATCACCGGTCATGCGCTGGATCTTGCCGGCCGGCACGCGGATGGCATTGCTGCCGAAGGCGGCGTACACGCCGTCGCCGCGCTTTTCCAGCTTCACCTTGAACACATTCATCTGGGGTGTGCCGATGAAGCAGCCCACGAACAGATTGGCGGGATAATCGTAGAGGTTCTGGGGCGTATCCTGCTGCTGCATGAAGCCGTCCTTCATCACCACAATGCGGCTGCCCATGGTCATGGCCTCAGTCTGGTCATGGGTGACGTAGATGAAGGTGGTCTGCAGCTTCTGGTGCAGCTTGGTGATTTCGCTTCGGGTCTGCACGCGCAGCTTGGCGTCCAGGTTGGAAAGCGGTTCGTCCATCAGGAATACTTTCGGTTCACGCACGATGGCACGGCCCAGGGCAACGCGCTGGCGCTGACCGCCGGACAGGGCGGCAGGTTTGCGGTTCAGATAGCTTTCGATACCCAGGATCTTGGCGGCTTCCTTTACACGGCGGTCGATTTCTTCTTTGGGCATCTTGCGCAGCTTCAGGCCAAAGGCCATGTTGTTGTACACCGTCATGTGGGGATACAGGGCATAGCTCTGGAATACCATGGCGATATCGCGATCCTTCGGAGGAACATTGTTCACCAGCTTGTCATCGATATACAGTTCGCCCTTGGAGATCTCCTCCAGGCCCGCGACCATGCGCAGGGTGGTGGACTTTCCGCAGCCGGACGGGCCGACCAGTACGATAAATTCCTTATCCTCAATTTCCAGATTGAAATCATTGACTGCCGTAACATCGCCGGGATAGATTTTATAGATATTGCGAAGAGACAAACTTGCCATTTATCTTCTCCTCCTGTTATTCATGCATCCATACACACATTTCATTCAAGCCACGATTGCTCCATGCGAAGTACGGAATTGCCGTGAGCTTTTCATTTACAGTCAGTGTCTGTACGTTCAGATCATTGAATCCACCGATACAGATTTGTGCATCTTTCGGAACGCGCAGCGCAGCAAGGTTTTCACCATTATCCATGCCCTCAAAGCAATAAACCATGGGACCATACGCCAGCGCAACGCAGCCGGTATTGGCTTCAACCCTCGGATCGGAATAGATGCGGCGCGGCATTGGTTCAAACCGCAGCTCCACGCAGTCTCCATCCTGCCAGCTGCGCGCAATGCGCAGGTAGCCGTTTTCCAGTTTGGCGGGAACGATCTCTCCGTTCAGCTGTACATGCACCGACTCAAGATAGGCCGGAATGTGGATTGCCAGCGCGAAAGATTGCTCCGTGTGCGGATGCAGGGTGTATTTTACGCCGCCCTTCCAGGGGTATCCGGTTTCCATTTCGATGTCAGCAAACCTGGTTTGGACGCGGCTTCCGATGAACAGATGGGAATAGACGGCGTCATCGCCTTCGCTCCAGCAATATCTGCCGAGGGAGGCAATCAATCTGGACAGGTTCGGCGGACAGCAGGCACAGGCCAGCCACCTGGGGCGTTCGGGCAGAACATGCTCATAGCCTGGCTTTACGCCGGCAATTCCGGGTATCACTTCCAGGGGATTGACATAGAAGTAGCGTGTTCCGTCCAACTGCATACCAGAAAGTGCACCGTTGTACAATTCCAATTCCAGCATATCGGCATACCTGCCCTCGGGCGATATGTTCAGCATGCGCTGGGCAAAGAAGGCCATGGCCACCGAAGCACAGGTTTCGGCATAGGCGGTATCGTTGGGAAGTTCAAAATCAGGCAGGAAGGCTTCGTACTTCGCCGTAGCGCCGAGGCCGCCGGTGACATACATCTGCCGTTGTGTGATGTTTTCCCACAGCACCTGGCAGGCGGCATAGAGCTCTTCATCCTGTGCAGCTTCCGCTGCATCCGCCATGGCGGTGAGCATATACATCATGCGCACGGCATGTCCCCGGGCTTCATGCTGTTCACGCACAGGCGCGTATATCTGGTTATAGTCGCTGTTGCAAGGATCGATATCATAGCCACCGTAGTGAATGCCGGGATGTTCAGGGGTATTCTTTTTGAAGTACTCCGGATCCTGACCTCGATTGTTCAGGAACTGCAGCGCCATATCGCAGTACTTCTTCTCTCCCGTAATACGGTAGAGCCGCATCAGTGCAAGTTCGATCTCCTGATGACCAGGAATGGCATCGGTATCTGCAAAGCGGTTTACGATGCAGTCGGCCAGCCGCACGGCAATATCCAGCAGATTCCGCTTGCCTGTAACCTCATAGTGTCCCACTGCCGCCTCGATCATGTGTCCCGCGCTGTAGAGCTCATGGCACTCCAGCAGGTTGGTCCACTTCTTGTCCGGCTCCACAAGGGTAAAGTAGGTATTCAGGTAGCCGTCCGGCTGCTGGGCACGGGCGATCACATCAATGATCGCATCCATGCGTACTTCCATTTCTGGATCAGGTTTTGCAATCAGCGAATAGGACGCGGTTTCCAACCACTTGTAGACGTCCGTATCCTGAAATACCATGCCGTAGAATTCACCCTTGCTTTCCCCCGCCGCAATGCGGAAGTTTTCGAGGGCATGGGATTTCTCCGCGCCGGGCACTTCATCCCGGAGTATCTTTTCCATGTAGGGTACGGCGGTGTGGGCGATAATCCTCTGGCGTTCCGACCAGAAAGCGTCCGTAATCTGCACCCGCCGCAGGGGTACTTCACGAATCTTGTTCATGGGGTACTCCTTTCCTTAGTTCTTCATGCCGGTGGTAGTAATTCCTTCCACGAAATGCTTCTGGCCGATCAGGTAGATCACCACGCCGGGGATGAAAGCCAGGCAGGTGGCGCACATGATCTTCGACCAGTCGGACTTGAGCGAACCCTTGAACAGGGACAAGCCCAGGGCAATGGTGAAATTATCGCTGGAGTTGATGTAGATGACCTGCTGCAGCAAATCGTTCCACAGTTCCACGAATTTGAGCAGGCCCACGGTAATCATTGCCGGGGCGATGCAAGGTACGATGATATTCCACAGGATGCGCCAGTAGCCGCAGCCGTCGATCTTCGCCGCATCATCCAGTTCCCTCGGAACCGTCATTACGAACTGACGGATCAGGAAGATGTTGAACGCGCCGCCGCCGCAGAAGTGCGGCAAAATCAGCGGCCAGTAGCTGTCGTGCAGGCCCAGGATGCGAGTCCAGGCGACATACTGGGGAATCAGCATGACCATGGAGGGCAGCAGCATGGAGCCGATACACATGGCAAACAGCAGCTTCTTACCCCGGAAATGCAGTCTCGCAAAGGCGTAGCCGCCCATGGTGGCGGTGATCACTGCGCCGAACACCGAAGGCACAATGATGGTGAGCGTGTTGCCCAGGTACTTCCAGAAGGGGAATTCGGCGAGGGTCGCCGCGTAGTTTTCAAATCTCCACTCCGGCGGCGTGAATGCCGGCGGATAGGCGTAGAGCTCGCCGTTGGTCATCAGGGATGAACGGAAGATCCAGTAAATCGGGAACATGACGATCAGCATCAGCACAATCAGGATGATGAAAGCCGCAATGTTGCCGCTGCGTTCCCGGCTGTGCCGCTGAACAAATGCATTTTTCTTATTTGCTGCCATCATTTGTCGTCACCTCCCATGTAGAACACCCAGAATTTGCTGGTGGCAAAGAGTATGGTGGTGAACAGGCCGATGAGCACAAAGAAGATCGCTGCAATGGCGCTGGCATAGCCCAGCTTGCCGGAGCCGGTGAAGGCGTAGCGATAAATCAAATAGCTCAGGAAGGTGGTGGAATTGCCCGGACCGCCGCTGGTGAGCGAGAAGGAAGGCACGAATACCTGCAGGCTGGATACCAGGGACATAAGCATGTTGTAGAAGATGATGGGTGTCATGCAGGGCAGGGTAATATTCCAGAAGCGCTGCCAGGCATTTGCACCGTCGATTTCGGCTGCCTCGTAATAAATCCTCGGCACATTCTGCAGTCCGGCCAGGAAGATGACAATCAGGTTGCCGGATAGCCAGATGGTGATCAGCGCCAGCGAGGGCACAACCACCGCCGGGTTTTCCAGGAACATGATGCGCTCTCCACCCAGTGAAGTGATGATATAGTTGAACAGGCCGTGGTTATAATCGTACAGCCAGCCCCAGCCCAAATACACGGCCATAGCAGGCAGCACATAGGGCAAATAGAACACCGCGCGGAAAAAGCCGCGGGCGGGAACTTTCCGATTGAGAAGGATTGCCACAATCAGCGACCAAATCACGCTGCCGATTACAGCAATGATTGCGAAATAGATAGTCGCCTTGATGGAATCAAACAGGTAGGGATCCTTTGTGAACAGGCGCACATAGTTGGCAACTCCGTTGAATTCCGGATTGCTCAGGCCGTTCCATTTAAAGAAGCTGAGTACGAAAACCGCAATCAGCGGTATGTAGGTCACCAGCGAAAGGCCGATCAGCGAAGGAAACAGAAAGGTGTAAGCCGCCCTGGATTCCGCCCGGCTGATGACATTTTTCTTTTCTTTCTTTTTGGGCATTTGCAGGCCCCCTTCGATAGAAATTAAAACAGGGAGAAGCGGTAGAAACTACCGCTCCTCCATTGATATTTGGGGAATTAGAAGTCTGCGATGGTCTCGCTCAGGGCTTCAAAGTTCTCGGTGATGACCTGTTCAGCGGTCTGTTCGCCGGTCCATACCGGGCCCAGAACGGAGCGGAGCAGATCGATGAAGTCGCTGGTGTTGGGAGTGTAGTACCAGCAGGTGGGCTTGGCAACTGCGTTGGTGTAGTCTACCAGTACGGACTTGGCCATCTCGTAGTCCTTGATGGGGAAGTCTTCGTCCTTGAGCCACTTGTCCATGGCTTCGCCTTCCTCATAGTACTTCTCCAGCAGGGGCATCCAGATACCGGTTTCGATCAGGTTC
>JAFUPT010000122.1 GCA_017481065.1 Clostridia bacterium
ACAGGTGTTTTTACTGAGGGTTCCAAGGGGGATCATCCCCCTTGGTGGGGTTCTCAGGGGCAAAGCCCCTGAGCAGGGGTCCAGGAGACAGCGTCCCCTGGCGTTCCCCGACCATCACTCCTCCCCGTCGTCAAAGATCATGGTCATCTGTTCGCGGGAGATGAGCACATTGCGGGGTTTGGAGCCATCGGCTTCGGAAATGATGCCGCGGCGCTCCATTTCATCGATGAGCCGTCCGGCGCGGGCATAGCCCACGCGCATGCGGCGCTGGAGCATGGAAGTGGAAGCCTGACCGGCCTCGATCACGATTTCCACGGCCTCCTCGAGGCGGGAATCATGGTCGGATTCCACTTCCTCGCGCTCGGCGTCGGAGCGGATGGAATTTTCGATCTTCTCGACCACATCCTCATCATAGGTCACTTCGGAGCGGGCCTTGATGTAAGAAACGATGGCGTGCACCTCCTCCTCGGATACCCATGCGCCCTGCACGCGCAGGGGCTTGTTTACGCCGGAGGGTACGAAGAGCATATCGCCGTTGCCCAGCAGTTTTTCCGCGCCGCCGTGGTCCACGATGGTGCGGCTGTCCACCTGGGAAGCCACCAGGAAGGCGATGCGGGTGGGGATATTGGCCTTGATGATACCAGTGATTACGTTTACCGAAGGCCGCTGTGTGGCGATTACCAGGTGCATGCCCGCGGCGCGGGCCAGCTGGGCCAGGCGGCAGATGGAATCCTCCACTTCGCCGGGAGCCACCATCATAAGGTCGGCCAATTCATCGATCACGATCACCATCTGGGGCATCTTCTTTTCGCCGGGCTTCAGGCTCTTGTTGTAGCCCTTGATATCGCGCACATCCCGCTCGGCAAACTTCTTATAGCGCATGGCCATCTCGGCAACGGCCCAATCGAGGGCGGAGGCCGCCTTCTTGGGATCGGTCACCACCGGGGCGATCAGGTGCGGGATATCGTTGTACATCGAAAGCTCGACCACCTTGGGGTCGATCAGGATCATGCGCACATCCTCCGGGGTCGCCCGGTAGAGGATGGAGGTGATGATCGAATTGATGCACACGGATTTACCGGAGCCGGTCTGGCCCGCGATCAGCACATGGGGCATCTTGGCGATGTCCGCCACGATGTAGCGGCCGGAATTATCCTTGCCCAGAGCCACGGCGATGCGGCTGGGATGGCGCTTGGCGTCGCCGGATTCCAGCACATCGCGCAGGCGCACCATCTCCACCTTGTCATTGGGAATTTCCACGCCCACGGCAGCCTTGCCGGGGATGGGCGCTTCAATGCGCACGGACATGGCGGCAAGGTGCATGGCGATATCATCTGCCAGCGCGGTGATGCGGCTCACCTTCACGCCCGGCGCGGGCATCAGTTCAAAGCGGGTGACCGCCGGGCCGTGGGCCACGCCCACCAGCCGGGTCTCGATGCCGAAATAGCCCAGGGTCTGGATTAGCTTTTCCGCCTTCTCCTGGTCCACGTCCCGGTGCGCCTGGGTCACCTTGAAGTTATCGCCCTGCTCCAGAAGGTCGATGGGGGGATAGTTGTAGGGCTCGTCCTCCTCGATCTCCGGTTCCGGAACTGTCTGTGTATGGCGGACAGTTTTTTTCGTCTCCGGCATGTCGAAGGGGGGCTCGTCGTCCTCATCATCATCGAGGGTCACGGCCCGCACGCCCTCCAGCACCTGGTTTTTCTTGAGGGAACCTTCGCCGTAGTTTTCCGGCTCGAAGGGGCTGTCGTCGGTGGGCTGGTCCTTGATTACGAAGAAATCGGGCTCATCCTTGGGAAAGCTGGATTTGCGCTTGCGGGGAGCATCGCCCTCGGGTTTCTCCTCCCGCAGCTTACGCAGGGGCTTGGGAATATCGATCTCGATCTCCGGCTGCGCATCCACGGCGGCGTTGGGATCGATGGTTTCCTTGTAGAGCCTGGGTTTCGCCGCCTTCCGGGGCGCAGGCTTTTTCTGCTCGGGATCGGGGGTTTCGAGGGTGATGAATTCCCGCTCGGGGTCCGATACCCGGCGCATGGGCCGCTGCTGCGGCTGCCGGGGAGGGTTCTGCTGGGGAGCCGGGCGCGGACGGGGCGCGGGCCGGGGTTTTTCTTCCTCGAATTCATCATAATCGAACATTCGTTCTACTTTTTTGATGTTCCGGCGCTGTTCGCTCCTGTGCTGGCCCTCCTCGGCCTGGCGCCGGGTCCAGCGGTACATCTTCTGCGCCTTGCCGGTCGCCAGCAGGCAGCCCGCCGCCACGAACAGCAGGGCAATCAGGCCGCCCCACTGGCCCAGGTATGTATACAGCGGATAGGCCAGCAGCGCGCCGATTGCGCCGCCGCCGATGCCGCAGCGGTAGCTCGCCACCACGAAATTGGCGAAATCGGCGATGGTGGTGTGCTGTTCCAGAATATAGCGGGCGGAAAAGAGCTGCACAGCCGTGAACGCGCAGAGGAACAGCAGGGAATTCATAATCACATTGAGCACCTTCACCCGTTTTCCCCGGGTGGAGAAGATCATCAGCACGCCGATCCACACGAAAATGAGCGCGAGAATCAGGTTCACACTGCCGCCCACACCGCGCATCACATCCCGGATCGCGCCCATGCCGGTACCCGCCTGGGGCGCAGCCACGGAGATATATACCATCAGCGCCGCGAGGCCGAAGCAGGCCACAGCGCCCAGGATTTTCAGGATCGGGCTGGTGGATTCCGGCTCTTCATATTGGGGTTGTTTGGATACATTTTGTTTTGCCATGGATACCTCCCGGGTAGGATTTATAATGAAGAAAGCCGCAAAATGCGGCTTGGGTATAAGCTGTGAGTTGCACTTTGGGGCGCTGCCCCAAGCCCCGGCAGGGACGCTGTCCCTGCACCCTGCCAGGGGAAGGGCCTGCATGTCGGCCTTTGAAAATCCTGCCCGAAGCGGGCATAATTTTCAGGAGAATATACAGCCTCAGCCGATCAGCTGGGTAACAACTTCTTTCACATTCAGGAAATCCAGCTGGCTGATATAGCTGTACAGCGCAGACTGGGAGAGCAGGTTCTGGGTAAGCTCCGGGCTGATGAGGGAAATTACGCTGGGCACGATGGTGATGATCAGCACGGCCACAACCAGCGCGCGGGCGAGGCCGAACAGGCCGCCGAGCAGCCAGTCAAACATGCGCAGCACGGGGAAGCGGATCACATGGTCCAGCAGGTTCACCAGCAGCATAACCACTGCGTAAATCAGGATGAAGGCCACACGGAAGGCAATCACGCCGAACACGGCCTCCCAGATGGTCTGATCCAGGTAATCGGCCAGGGTGGTGATGTTCAGGTTGGCAAAGGACTGGTTGCGGATGTTGCCCTCGAAGGCCTCTGCAATCACGCTGATCTTGCTGCCAACGGCTGCAACGGCCTCCTGAATGGCAGCTTCGCCGCCGGAAACCACCTCGGAAACCGTCATGGCCGCCTGCGCCTTGCTGGCGAAGAAGGATTCCGGCTCCAGATACTGGTTCAGCACCGCCATCAGGGTGGTGTTGGAAAGTGCCAGGTTGGCGATGGGTTCATAGATCAGCTTTGCGCCGAACCAGGAGCCCACAAAGCCCAGCGTGGACAGGAACGAGGTGAGAAAGCCCTTGTACATGCCCGCCAGCAGGCCGAAGGCCAGCACGGCGATGAGCAGGATATCAACGATATTCATATTCTGTTGTCCCTCCGTTTATGTTTGCTTACCGATTATTTCCTATTTTGCCCGGCGTCATAAGTTCTATACCAGGTTCACCAGGTATACC
Organism: Clostridia bacterium; assembly: GCA_017481065.1. The sequence goes on from JAFUPT010000122.1 coordinate 3,773, forward strand.
GTGCCGCCGCTGCGCACAATGGCCACGCCGTCGCGGGTCACGCCGTAAACCTCATCGATGGTGATGCTCAGCTTGTAAGCCTGGGCAACGCCTTCGCTGGCGGGCAGGATCATCAAATGGCCATCGCTGGAGAAGCCGTAAACCGTGCTTCCCACGGCCACCACGCTCCTGCAGCCGAAGGGCATGCGCACCACCCGGTCGATATCAGACCTGAGCAGCCGCACATCCCGGATATCGGATTCGCCCTTGCACTGTGCGTCATTCACGAACACCATCAGGGGATCCGATGCGCGCTTATCCGCGCTGGAGAGATACCAGCCATACACCAATTCGCGCTTGGATGTATCCTCCGTGCCGGAATAATCGTAAACCTTTAAGTAAGTATCGCCCACCACGCACACCCGGGAGGATTGGAACATCACCGCGTAGGACAGCTGTTCGTTATCCGAAATGGAGCCCACAATTTCCTTGCCGGGGCGGTAGGTCTGTATGGTGCATTTGGGCACGGTGCCGTTGGAATCGCACACCATTACCCAGAGCAGCGATTCATTGGAGAAAAAGCCGTAATCCACGGCGGTTACATCGTCCAGAACAATCTGGTTCACCTGCTTGCCGCCATTTTCCATGAGTACAATCGTGCTGTTGCTCTCCTCGCCGATGAGTATCGCGGTGTATTTATCGCCCACATAGGCGCTGAGAACATTATCAGCCATGGTTCCGTTGAAGATGGTCGATCCGGAATCGCCGTCGATCAGGGTGATGGTTTGGCCCACCCATGCCGCAACGCCGGAATCGCTGGCCTTGAAGCCCGCGTTTGAACCCACCAGATAGCTCCATTCCACCTTGCCCGTGGACGATATGGAGGAAACGGTGCTGCCATCATAATATACGAAGCCGCTGTCCGTGGTCTGCAGGTCCTGGATGTTTGCAATGTCCACCGCCTTGCTGTGGCCAAGGGTATCCCCTGCCATGGCGTTGGAGCCGATCTTCGCAATGCCGAATGCGATTGCGCAGCATACCAGCAGAACCAATAGAACGATTGCCCATGGATTGCGGCGCGGTCTGCGCTTATCCATGAAAGCCTCCGATCTGATATAAAATCTATTAAAGAAAAAGCTCTTGTATACCGATACCATTCCTATTATAATAAATGTATGGATTGGAAGCAATGGTTGTCCTGTGACAAAACGGGAAGAAAAGCTGACAATTGGCCGCGAACGTTCAATTTTTGGACATAATTAGGGGAGAGAGGAGACGCTTAGGAGACGCTGTCCCCTAAGAACCCCTGCAAGGGGGGAGAGCCTCCCCCCTTGACCCCGGCACGATTTGCGGGCGAAAGAAAAAGCCTCCCTTGTGTAAAGGGAGGTGGCCAGCAAAGCGGGTCGGAGGGATTGTAACAACCCCTCTTACACAGGGGAGCCTGTATACCAGATTATATTATTCTCCAGCAACGCGCAGCGTTGCTTACAGGGGATTCCAAAGGAAATCATTCCCTTTGGCCGGGGGTTTGGGAGCTGGCAGCCCCAACGTTTCCTCCCTCCCTAATGTTCCACGTGAAACAAGGAGATTCATGGCAAAGCGAGAAAAGCAAAAGAGCAAATCCGGGCGCAAACCCAGCAAGCGGCGCAGCAGACTGCTGCCCGCCCTTTTGATTGCGCTGGTGCTGGTGGGCGGCTGCCTCGGCTGGATGCATATGCAGGCGAGGGTGACCCACCTGCGCCGCGCGGAGCTCTACCTGCCGGACCTTCCCAGCGGGATGGACGGCGCGACCCTTCTCTTTGTCTCCGATTTGAATATCCGGAACGGGTCGGACGCCCGCGCCTGCGCCCGGCTCATGGATAAACTGGCACAGACCGGGCCGGATATGCTGGTGCTCGGCGGCGATTATTCCGCGCCCGGGCTCCTCGATATCATCAACGGCTCGGAAGGCGATGCGCAGGATGAAGCTGCGGAATTCATCGAATCCCTCGCAGATTTCCCAGCGCCGCTGGGAAAATTCGCCGTCGCTGGCGAAAATGATACCGGAAATGCCGGGCTGGAGGCCGCTTTCGCCGCTGCCGGAATCGATTTCCTCGATGACGAGCCCGCCGCCATCCGAAGAAACGGCTCCGAAATCGTGATTGCCGGGCTCAGTGATGATAGCCTCAACAAAACCCCGTATACCCAGACCGGCCGCTACTTCAGCCGCGATGACTGCGTGATCGCCGTGGCCCACAATCCCGCCAGCTACATCGATATCCGGGTGAATGAAGCCCGGGATGGCGGCGCATGGGCCGATCTCGTGCTTTCCGGCCACACCCTCGGCGGCCAGATCAAGCTGCTCGGCCGGACCCTGCGCAGCTATCCCCCGGAGGTCGCCCGCTGCCTCGGCGGCTGGTATTATATTGATGATCTGCTCATGCTCGTAAGCGAAGGCGTCGGCTGCGAAGGTCCCATGCTCCGCCTCGGTACCCGCAGCGAGGCATGGCTTTTGACGCTGCGGAGGCAGACGGTCAGGGACGCTGTCCCTGAAACCCTGCTTAAGGCTCTGCCTTAAGAATCCGCCAGGGAGGCAGCGCCCCCCCTGGACCCCGCAGATGCGACGCTTCGCGTCGCTGAAAAACGAATTGTTCCACGTGAAACATATTTATCCCTGGTTTATACATGTTCCACGTGAAACAAAATCATCCCAGCGCACGAAGTGCGCAATACAGGG
>JAFUPT010000123.1 GCA_017481065.1 Clostridia bacterium
CCATCTTCACGAAGTGGCCCGCGCCGCCCTCGCCCACCCAATCGCAGCAGGGCGCGCCGTCCACCCGGGCGGAGATGCTTTGCAGGATATCCTTCACCAGCGGCCATGCATCCAGGGAGCCGCCGGGCATGAGGCTCGGACCCTTGAGCGCGCCCTCCTCGCCGCCGGATACGCCGCAGCCGATGAAATACACGCCCTTTTCCTCCACGGCCTTACAGCGGCGGATGGTATCCGGGTAGTGGGAATTGCCGCCGTCGATGATCACATCGCCGGCCTCCAGCAGGGGCAGCAGCCTTTCGATGAGTTCATCCACAGGCTTGCCTGCGCGCACCATGAGGAACACTTTCCGGGGCTTTTCAAGCCGGTTTACCAGCGCTTCGATATCCCGGCAGCCTATGAAATCCTTTCCCGCGCCGCGCCCGGCGAGGAAGCGGTCGATCCAATCGAGCTCCCGATTGTACAGCGCCACGCGCAGGCCCCGGGATTCCATGTTCAGCGCCAGGTTTTCGCCCATGACGGCGAGGCCGATGAGGCCGATATCTGCTTTCTGCATAGCTTTGCTCCTAAGAAGAACGGAGCCCCCGGGAGGAGACTCCGAAATGATTATTTCCTGAACCCGAATGCGCCGCGGAGACGATCCTTGAAGCTGGGCTTGGCGACCACCGTGGCGCTCTGCACCAGCGGATGCTCCATATACCACTTCTGCACATCGATCAGCGCATCGCCGGATTCGGCAGTGACGGAGATATAGTTTCCATCGGATTTGAGGCTGCGGGCCTTGAGGTTATCCGCCAGGATGCGGTCGAGGTACTGGCTGAGGATATCCCGGATTTCCGGGCTGGAGACCGGGCAGGCGATTTCCACGCGGCGGGTCTGGTTGCGGGTCATGATATCCGCAGAGGAGAGATAGCACTTGCGCTCTGCGCCCTCGCCGAAGCAATAGATGCGGGAATGCTCCAGGAAGCGGCCGACGATGGAGGTAACCTTGATATTTTCGGTCTTCCCGCTGATGCCGGGCACGAGGCAGCAGATGCCGCGGATGATCAGATCGATCTTCACGCCGGCGCAGGAGGCCTCGCAGAGCTTATCGATCAATTCGCGCTCGGTGATGGAATTGGCCTTGATGATGATGCGGCCATTTTCGCCCTTGGCGGTCTCATCATCGATCAGCCGGATCAGGCGGCTCTTCATGCAGTTCGGCGCAACCATCAGCTTTTCATATTCAGAGGAATGGGCGCCGATCAGGATATTCTGGAAGAAGGCCACGGCGTCCTGCGCGATGGCGGGATCGGCGGTCATCATACAGAAATCGGTATAGAGGGTGGAGGTCTTTTCATTGTAATTGCCGGTGCCGATCTGGGTGATGTAGGAGAGGCCATTCTTTTCCTTCCGGGTGATCAGGCAGATTTTGGCATGGCACTTCATGTTTTCCGGGCCATAGATGATGCGGCAGCCGGCTTCCTCCATCTCGCGTGCCCAATCGATGTTGTTTTGCTCATCAAAGCGGGCGCGCAGCTCCATCATGACGGTGACTTCCTTGCCGTTTTCCGCCGCCTCAATCAGATATTTGGCGATGGCGGAATTGCGGGCGAGGCGATAGATGGTGATCTTGATGGAGAGCACCTGGGGATCGGAGGCCGCCTGCTTGAGCAAATCCAGGAAGGGCTGGATGGACTGGTAGGGATAGAAGAGCAGCACATCCCTCTGCTGGATCTGGATGCGCATGGGCTGGCTGCGATCCAGATATTCCGGCCAGACCGGCTGGTAGGGCGGATAATACAGCTCCGCCGGGCAGGAATCGAGCATGTAAGCATAGCTGAGCTTGAGCGGGCAGGCGCAGGTATAGACCTGCTTGTTTTCCAGCTTCAGGCTGGACTGCAGCATGCGGGTGAGTCTGGGCGCATCCCCCTGCACCTCGAGGCGCACGGGCGCCAGGCGCTCGCGCTTGCGCAGCAGCTTTGCCATGTAGTTGAGGAAATCCGGGTTGTCCTCATCGAATTTTTCCTCATCAAGGCTGATATCGGCATTGCGGGTGACAGCGATGACGGCGGATTCCTGCACATCATATATCTTGAAAATCTTCTTCACATGGGCCGCGACCACGGCCTCGGTGCGCACGAAGCGGGTGGGACTGCCGGGAAGCATCAAGATCGCCGGCACGGAGCCCGGCACATCCACGATGCCCAGCAATTCCTTGCCCTTGCTGGCCAGCAGGGCTGCCGCATAGAGCTCCTTGTTGCGCAGATGCGGGAAGGGATGGTTGCGATCGATGATCTGGGGCGAGAGGATGGGCCGGATATTTTCCTTATAATAATCCTGCACATAGGAGCGCTGGCTCTCGGTGAGGGCATCATAGGCGATTTCCTCCACGCCGCGCTGGGCAAGCTCGGCGGTGAGCTCGCGGTAGATTTCATCCCTGCGGGCAATCAGCGGACGCACGGCGTCAAACACCTTGTCCAGCTGCTGGGCAGGCGTCATGCCGGATTTGTTTTCCACGTCGTCCGGGGCCATCATATTCAGATCAAACAGGCTGCCCACGCGCACCATGAAGAATTCATCCAGGTTGCTCGTGAAGATGGAAGCAAAGCGCAGGCGCTCAATAAGGGGCACGGTTTTATCCGCCGCCTCCATCAGCACGCGCTCATTAAACTTCAGCCAGCTCAGTTCGCGGTTTTGCGTGTAGCTCAGGTCCCATCGATGTGCGTTCTGCACGGGTATTTCCTCCCTGCGGTGGTATTCTCCCACCATTATACTCCCGAATTTCGACAAATTCAACCATAAATCAACATTCCGCAAATTTTACCCAGCACATAAAATCGGGGGATTTCGGAGAAAATCTTCGAAGCAGCGGCGTTTTCCCCTTGTCTTCGGACATAGTTTGCGCTATAATGTAAACAGCAAGCGAATTTTTCGTTTAATTTTGTTCGAAAAAAATTCTTAGGAGGACGGAACTATGATTCGTATCGGTATGCTCACCAGCGGCGGCGACTGCCAGGCCCTGAACGCGGCAATGCGCGGCGTGGCAAAGACGCTTTACAACGCCAAGGAGGATGTGGAAATTTACGGCTTCCTGGATGGTTACCAGGGCCTGATTTACGGCAAGTTCCGCCTGTTGACCTATAATGATTTCTCCGGCATCCTCACCAAGGGCGGCACCTTCCTGGGCTCCAGCCGCACGCCCTTCAAAACCATCCAGGACCCCGATGAGAAGGGCCTTGACAAGGTTGCGGCCATGAAGCAGAACTACTACAAGCTGCAGCTGGACTGCCTGGTAATTCTGGGCGGCAACGGCACCCACAAGACCGCAAACCTGCTGCGCGAGCAGGGCCTGAATGTGGTCACCCTGCCCAAGACCATCGACAACGACCTCTGGGGCACCGATATGACCTTCGGCTTCCAGAGCGCCGTGGACGTGGCCACCGACGCCATCGACTGCATCCACACCACCGCAGCATCCCACGGCCGCGTGTTCATCGTGGAAATCATGGGCCACAAGGTGGGCTGGCTGCCCCTGAACGCGGGCATGGCTGGCGGCGCGGACATCATCCTGATTCCGGAAATTCCCTACGATATCGACAAGGTTTGTGAAAAGATCAAGGAGCGCCACGAGCGCGGCAGCCGCTTCACGATCCTGGCAGTGGCCGAGGGCGCAATTTCCAAGGAGGACGCCGCCCTCTCCAAGAAGGAATACAAGAAGAAGCTGGAAAAGCGGAAGTATCCCTCCGTATCCTATGACATTGCAGACCAGATCTTCAAAAAGAGCGGCTATGATGTGCGCGTAACCGTGCCGGGCCACACCCAGCGCGGCGGCAGCCCCTGCGCCTATGACCGCGTGTTTGCCAGCCGCCTCGGCAGCGAGGCCGCCAAGCTGATCCTGAAGGGCGAATATGGCTTCATGGTGGGCTACAAGAACCGCGAAATGGTGAAGGTGCCGCTGGAGGAGGTTGCCGGCAAGCTGAAGATGGTGGACCCGAAGAGCAGCATCGTAAAGGAAGCCAAGGCGCTGGGCATCTGCTTCGGCGATTGAGGGAAGATCAAGAATCCTCCCCATGTATTTCATAAAAAAATCGACCTCGCTCCGAGGTCGATTTTTTATTCATGGGATTTTTAAGGGATAATATCCTTTAAGCAGGGGTTCCAGGGAGCAGCGCCCCCTAGCGTCTCTCTCCGCTGAGCTTAGATTTCTACGTTGCAGATGGAAGCAACGATGTAGCTTGCAGTGGTGAGGAAATCTGCATCGGAAGCAGGAGTGAACCAGAAGGTGTAGAGGCCGGGTTCAGCTGCATCCAGTGCTACGAAGCCGAAGAGATCATTGGCAGTATCGGTGAAGCCAACGAAGGCAATGCCGTTCAGTTCTGCGATCTGGGCATCCGGATAAGCGGTGGCCAGGTCTGCCTGAACTTCTTCGATGGTCATTGCGGCATCAAGGCCGGACCAACTGATCTGCACGGTGTTTGCGCCGTCGGGGGAACAGGCTGCGTAGAAGATGCCCTGGGCCATGGTTTCTTCATCCAGCTCCAGTTCGAGCCAATCGCCGGGCAGGGAAATCTGGAAACCATCTTCGAAAGTTACGGGGACGAGCTCAACTGCCTCAGCCATGGCTGCGCAGGAAAACAGGGAAACGAGAACGAGAGCAAGTGCAAAAAACTTCTTCATAAATAGGGGTACCGTCCTTTCATAATATGTATAGATATGAAGCGCTTTATGCGTGCCTCATTCCATATTGCGGTTTAATTATACAGGACGATTTTGACTTTTACCCCCCCCGCAAGTTAAATTTCAGTTAATTACTTTTCAATTTCTCAACTTTTGCGGCGACATATGACAAACCTGCCGGGCTCAAAAGAACCCGGCAGGTTTTTATACTTATGCAAAGAAGAGCTTGGACAGGGTCATGGGATCGATGTACTTGCCATCCTTGTAAACGCGCATGTTGCCGGATGCAATTTCGTCGATCAGCATTACCTTGCCGTCTTTATCGTAGCCATACTCGAACTTGATATCGTAGAGCACCATGCCCTTTTCCTTAAGATCATCGGCGACGATCTGGGTGATCTTCTGGGTCATTTCCTTCATGGTGTCATACTGTTCATCGCTCATCACGTTCAGGGCGACGAGGGCGTCCTTGGTGACCAGCGGATCGCCGAGGGCGTCGTTTTTGAAGGTCATCTCCACATAGGCAGGCAGGTCGGCGCCTTCCTCGATGTAATCGCCGTAGCGGCGGATGAAGCTGCCCACCGCCTTGTGGCGGCAGATCACTTCCAGGCCATGGCCGAAGGGCTTGGCTGCCAGAACTTCCATGGTGGTATCGTCCAGGTTGGCGTTTACATAATGGGTGAGGATGCCGGCGGCATTGATCTTTTCAAAGAAATAGATGGACATGCGCAGGTTTACATCGCCCACGCCTTCGATGGTGAGGCCCACGGAGTTTTCGCCGGGATCAAACACGCCGTCCTTGCCGGTGCAATCATCCTTGAACTTGAGCAGGTAGTTGCCATTTTCGAGCGCATAAACATTCTTGGTCTTGCCGGTATAGACGAGCTTCAGGTTTTCCATGATTGTCCACTCCATTTCTGCGCGTTTCTTTTGAACTTTGTTCAGCTATATTATAGCGCGCAGCAGGTTAAATAACAACGCAATACCGCAAACAAAAGGTTTATTTTTTGCGCATTTATTCTTTGAATGTTCGTATATGTTCGAACAATTTTCAGCCCTTCTTCTCCATCTTGCGCTTTTTCTCATAATCCTTCAGGGATCGGATGGCCGTGCCCGAGAAGGGCAGGATGCACATCATGTTGAAAACCGTCATCAATCCCACGCCGATATCGCCGATATCCCACACGAAGGTGTAGGCCGCCAGGCCGCCGATGAAGAGCATGGCCAGGGCGATGACCTTGTAGATGGTCTGGGGCCTCCATTTATCGCCGAACAGGAAGGATACATTCGAGCGGGCATAGTACAGGATGCCGATGAAGGTGGAGAAGCAGAAGAGCCAGAGGGTGATGGCGATGAAGACCACGCCGATCTGGCCGAAGTGGTGGTACATGGCTGTCTGCAAAAGCGCCATGCCGGAGAGGCCGCTGAGCAGCTCCTCGGGGGCCAGCAGCATGATGAAGGCCGTGCAGCTGCAGATCACGATGGTATCGATCAGCACGCCGAATGCCTGGAAGAGGCCGGCCTTGGCGGGATGATCCACATCCGCTGCAGCGGCCGCGCAGGGTGCGGAGCCGGAGCCCGCCTCATTGGAGAACAGGCCGCGCTGCACGCCGTTCATCAGCGCAGCGCCGAAGCCGCCGGCAACCACCTGGCGCAGGCCAAAGGCTTCCTCAAAGATGCGGGTGAACATGGCAGGCAGCAGGCTGAAATTCTTCACGATCACGAAGATGGCGATGAAGAAATACAGCGCAGCCATGATGGGCACCATGATATCCAGCACCTTCACCGTGGCATGCTTGCGCAGCACGATCACCGCCGCCAGCGCCACCAGGACGATGGTGGAGATGATGGGCGGCACGCTGAATGCATTGTAAAATGCGGAGGTGACGGAATTGCTGATCACCTGGCTCACGCCGCACCAGCAGAGCAGGCCGGAGAGGGCAAAGAGCACGGCGATGATATTCTTGCGCTTCTTTCCCTTGGAAAACAGCTGCTGGATGTAATAGGCCGGGCCGCCGCGGAAGCCGCCATAGAGCGGGTCCTTCTCCTTGTGGAGCTGGGCGAGGGTGGCTTCAACAAAGGCGGTGGAGGCGCCGATGAGGGCGGTGACCCACATCCAGAATACGGCGCCCGCGCCGCCCACGGAAATGGCGGCAACCACGCCGACGAGGTTGCCCATGCCCACGCGGGTGGCAGTGGCTACGATGAGGGTTTGCAGGCCGGAGACGGTTCCCTTTTCCTTCTTCTCCTGCCCCGCCTTCTTCTCGACAGAAATGCGCAGCATTTCCGGCAGCATGCGCACCGGCAGCGCCCGGGTGCGGATGGTGAAGAAGATGCCCGCCGGAATCAGCAGCAGCACCAGCAGGGAAATGCCCAGCTGATCGCCGCCCGGCAGCGGTATGGTGATCAAATCACCCCAGAGCAGGCCATAAACCGCTGAAATCACTTTCAGCAGCAGTTCATATGCTTTTTCGAAAATACCCATTCTATATCCCCCTTGACTTTTCTGATTATAAGTATATAATATAGATGAGCATACGTCAAATCAATGCTTTTTATGATGTGTATTGATTTTTCAAATTATATTGAGGGGGATTTGCATGGACCTGCGCAGCCTGAACACCTTCATCCATGTGGCAGAAACCAAGAGCTTCACCCGTGCGGCGGAACGGCTGGGCTATTCCCAGCCCACCATCTCCCTGCAGATCAAGCAGCTGGAGCAGGAAATGGGCGTAGCCCTGTTTGACCGGATCGGCCACACCGTTTCCCTCACGGACGCGGGCCACGGCGCGCTCGCCTATGCCCAGCGCATATGCCAGCTCTCCCAGGAGATGGTGAACGGTTCCAACCTGCACCAGGAGCCCCGGGGCAGGATACGCCTCGCCATGGCGGATTCCCTCTGCGTGCCGCTGGTGCTGCGAGGCTTTGCGGACCTGCGCGCGGCGCACCCCGGCATTTCCCTGCAGGTGGTCACCGCGGGAACGGGCGAAATGTTTCGCAAGCTGGACCACAACGAGGTGGACATGGTTTGCACCCTGGACAGCCACATCTACAATTCTTCCTATGTGATCGCCAGCGAGGAGAAGATCGGCGTGCACTTCATCGCAGCAAGTTCAAATCCCCTGGCTGCGAAGAAGCGCGTGACGATTCACGACCTGCTCCCCCATCCCTTCCTGCTCACGGAAAAGGGCATGAGCTACAACCGCCTGCTGGAGGAGCAGCTGGCCCGGGATTCCCTGGAAATCCAGCCCATACTGGAAATCGGCAGCGCGGATTTGATTTGCCAGCTGGTGGAGGCGGACCTGGGCCTGTCCTTCCTGCCGGACTATGTGACGGAGGAGGCGGTGCAGGCGGGCAGGATTGTGCGGCTGAATGTGGAGGGGCTGGATGTGGAGCTCTGGAAGCAGCTGCTCTACCGCCGGGACAAGTGGATGTCTCCGCCGATGCGGGCCATACTGGATCATCTCGCTGAAAAGACACTGTGAAATTGCAAGCGGCTCCCGTTTCAAAATTCGGGAGCCGCTTTTCTACACAAAAAAACGCCCTGCGGCGCTCTGCTTCAAGGATGCGATGACACCAAAAAACGAAATGACCCTTGATTGCTTCATTTTGCGATCTTCGTCTTTCTTCACAAACTCCGATCATCCACAATCAAGGGTCATTTCTGCACATTCTTGATATCTAACATCCATTTAACCTCTCTTTCTACGGTTTCGACTCTGCTTTTATCCTTCTGGTTCTTCTGTTTCATCTATCGACGATCATATAATGCCATGATCTTTTTTTGAAGAACCCTTCAAAAAGCTTTGTCTGGAAAGCTCTTATCAGCTTCGTTCACCTTTTTGCTTTGGTGTTGCTGTTGTTGCTTTCTGTTTACATTATAATGCATGATTGCCCATTTTGCAAGCCCGCAATATACACAAAGTTTTATATGTTAATTCTGTGCGTTACGCAGAAAATTAACTATACCCATTGACAGTGTTTTTGATTTCTGCTAAACTAGTAGTGTTGGGCCGTGTAAACGGCCCTGTTTTTTTGCCTGCTTTCCATGTTTTTTCTGATATCCTTCGCTTGCTGCCGGCCGGGAATTTACTGGATTGTGCCGCCGCCGACCACGATATCGCCATCGTAGAGCACCACGGCCTGTCCCCGCGCCGGGGCGCGCTGGGGTTCGTCAAAGTGGATCTCCAGCGCATCCTCGTCCGTCTGGACGGCGGTCGCCCACTGTTCCCGCTGGCAGGAACGCAGCTTTGCCCGGACGCGCCGGGGCTGATCCAGGCCGGGAACGGAGATCAGGTTGATATCCCGGGCGACGACGGTATCGGTGTAGAGCGCATCCTCCCCGCCGAGGACCACGCGGTTGGCCGCCGCATCGATTTCGCAGACATAGAGCGGTGCATCGGAGGAGATGCCCAGCCCGCGGCGCTGGCCGATGGTATAATGGATGACGCCCCTGTGCCTGCCGAGTATGTTTCCCTGCCGGTCCACAAAATCCCCGGCGGGATAATGCCTGCCCGTGTATTTTTCAATGAAGTCGGCATAGCCTCCGTCCTGCACGAAGCAGATATCCTGGCTGTCATGCTTGCGGGCATTGGTGAAGCCTTGCGCCTCTGCGATGGAGCGCACCTGCGGCTTGGTAAGGCAGCCGAGGGGGAAGCGGGTGTGCTTGAGCTGGTCCTGGGTCATGGAATAGAGGAAATAGCTTTGATCCTTGGCCCCATCCAGCGCCTTTTTCAGCAGGTATCTGCCGGATGCTTCATCCTGTTCAATGCGAGCATAGTGGCCGGTCGCGATGCAATCGCAATCCAGCAGTCGCATGCGCTGCATCAGCTTATCGAATTTCAGGTGGCGGTTGCAATCGATGCATGGATTTGGGGTCGCGCCGCTTTCGTAGGCCCGGACGAATTGATCGATCACGCATTCCCGGAAGCGATCCGAGAAATTGAACACATAGTGGGGCATGTCTAGCCGATAGGCCACCTGCCGCGCATCCTCCACATCATCCAGGGAGCAGCAGCTGCGCTCCCGGGAGAGACCGATATCTTCGTTGCGGAACAGCTTCATGGTCGCGCCGGTGCAGCTGTAACCCTGCTCCTTCATCAGAAAGGCGGCAACGCTGGAATCCACGCCGCCGCTCATGGCAATGATCGCCTTCATTTTGAAACATTCCTCCCGGAATATAATGAGCGCCCGCCTTCCATATGAAAGAGGCGGGCGCTGAACATATTCAATAAGTAAAATCCGATGGAAAATCAACCCTCGCGAACCGCTGCGAAACCCCGCTCCAGATCGGCAATGATATCATCGATGTGCTCGGTGCCGATGGAGAGGCGGATGGTGCTGGGCTTGATGCCCTGGTCCAGCAGTTCTTCCTCGCTCAGCTGGGAATGGGTGGTGGTGGCGGGATGGATTACAAGGCTCTTCACATCCGCTACATTCGCAAGCAGGGAGAAGATTTCCAGGCTATCGATGAACTTATGGGCCTCCGCCTGCCCGCCCTTGATTTCAAAGGTGAAGATGGAGCCGCCGCCGTTGGGGAAATACTTCTGGTAGAGCGCATGATCCGGATGATCCGGAAGGGAGGGATGGTTTACCCTTTCCACCTGCGGATGCTTGCTCAGGAATTCCACGACCTTTTTCGTATTCTCCGCATGGCGCTCGAGGCGAAGGGAGAGGGTTTCCACGCCCTGCAGCAGCAGGAAGGCGTTGAAGGGAGAGATGGCCGCGCCGGTATCGCGCAGCAGGATGGCGCGCACATAGGTGACGAACGCTGCCGGGCCCACCGCATCCACGAAGGATACGCCATGGTAGCTGGGATTGGGAGCAGCGATGGGAGCATACTTGCCGCTGGCCTTCCAGTCGAACTTGCCGGAATCCACGATGACGCCGCCGAGGGTGGTGCCGTGGCCGCCGATGAACTTCGTGGCGGAATGCACCACGATATCTGCGCCGTGCTCGATGGGGCGGATCAGGTAGGGAGTGCCGAAGGTGTTATCGATCACCAGCGGCAGGCCATGCTTATGGGCAATTTCTGCGATGGCATCGATATCCGGGATATCGGAATTGGGATTGCCGAGGGTTTCGAGGTAGACCGCCTTGGTGTTGGGCTGGATGGCCGCCTCCAGCTCGACGAGGTTGTGGGCGTCCACGAAGGTGGCGCTCACGCCAAACTGGGGCAGGGTGTTGGCCAGCAAATTGTAGCTGCCGCCGTAGATGGTCTTCTGGGATACGATGTGGTCGCCATTCTGGGCGAGGGCCTGGATGGTATAGCTGATGGCTGCCGCGCCGGAGGCCACTGCCAGCGCCGCTACGCCGCCCTCAAGGGCCGCGATGCGCTTTTCCAGCACATCCTGGGTGGAATTGGTGAGCCGGCCGTAGATATTGCCGGAATCCGCCAGGCCGAAGCGGGCCGCCGCATGGGCGGAATTGCGGAAAACATAGGAAGTGGTCTGGTAAATCGGCACTGCGCGGGAATCGGTTGCGGGATCGGGCTGTTCCTGGCCAACGTGAAGCTGAAGGGTTTCAAACTTATAGTTACTCATGGTATGAACCTCTTTTCTTTTATTCTTTATGCAGGGTGATCAGCGGTTTCTACCAGAGCCACATTCGGTCGACCGCCCTGCCGATATGGAATACTGCCATGACGATCGCTCCTTTCTGCTTCGTATGGGCAGATTATACACCCTTTAATCCAGTTCGTCAATAGACATTGAAGAAATAAATCAGAAAATTTCCGGGGATGGGAGCCCCGCCGGGCGGGGCTCCCGATGGTCAGACCAATCAGCCGATCACGCCGCCCTCTACAACCAGGTTGTCGGGATCAACGGCGTCGCCATAGACGTCCTTCAGCGTGGCTTCGAAGTCTGCATGGAAGAAATTCTCCGCTGCGAGGGCCTCGATTTCGCTGTTGATGAAGTTCAGCACGGATTCATTGCCCTTCTGCACGGCCGGAGCGATGCTATCCAGGCTGCCGAGGGTTTCGATGCCCACGGTGAAGCCGGGGTTTTCCAGCGCCCAGGCCAGAACTTCGGTGTTATCGGTGGAGAGGGCGTCGCCGCGGCCATCGAGCAGGGCGTTGAAAGCCTCGGTGTAGGTATCGAACTTGAGCAGTGTTACTTCGGGATGGTTCTCGGTGAAATAGGTTTCAGCGGTAGTGCCCTTGGATACGATCAGGGTCTTGCCCTCCAGCTGGCTCACATCGGTGATCAGCGCGGCGTCCGGGGAAACCACGCCCAGGGCCACCTTCATGTAGGGCAGGGCGAAATCAACCACTTCCGCGCGCTCCGGGGTTACGGTGAAATTGGCGAGGATGATATCCACCTTCGCGCTGGTGAGGAACTCCACGCGGTTGGGAGCGTCCACGCTCACCAGTTCCAGCTCCACGCCCAGGTCCTCGGCGAGGCGGCGGGCAAAGTATACATCGTAACCCTGGTATTCGCCGTTTTCATCCACATAGCCGAAGGGCTTCTTATCGGAAAATACGCCGATGGTGAGGGCGCCGCTCTCCTTGATTTCATCCAGGGTGCGGGCGGAGGAATCGGCCAGTGCGGGCACGGCCAACAGGATCAGGGAAAGAACAAATGCGAAAATACGAATGCTGCGCTTCATGATAATATCCTTCTTTCTATCGAATATGATTTGTTGGAATTTGGGAACCGGTGCACGATCACATTCGACAGATATCTGTTGCACGGGTGAAGCTTCTCCTCCTGTTCAACATCTGAACCACCTCTTTCTTCTGGCAAGCGCGTTACATCCGCCTGCCGGACTACAGCTTGGAATATAAAAAGCGGAATGGACGTTGCCGCCCATTCCGCTTCAGCTGTCACCGATACATCCTAAAAAGGACAATGCCGATAGACACCCGCCCGGAACGGACAGCGGATGGAACACATACACATGGAAGACTGAATTGCATTGATGCGCTTCAACATTTCATCCGCCTCCTTCGAAAATGTAGTTTGTCTATCGATGTGATGTATTATACGCCTGGATTTTCCATTTGTCAAGGGGTATTTTCAATTTTTTTCAAAAAATCCTGCCGGCAAGCAGCGAGGAGCCTACGCATCCTTTTTGTAATCGAAGGTATCGAGGAATTGCCGGGCGCGCGTGGTCTGGGGATGGTGGAAGAAGATCTCCGGGGGCGCCTGCTCCACAATGCCGCTGCCTTCGAGGAAGATCACGCGGTCGGCCACCGCCTCGGCAAAGCGCATCTCATGGGTCACGATGGCCATGGTAACGCCATCCCGGGCGAGGTCCAGAACCACATTGAGCACTTCGCGCACCATTTCAGGGTCCAGCGCGGCTGTGATCTCATCCAGCAGCAGCATTTCCGGGTGCATCAGCATGGCGCGCACGAGGGCCACGCGCTGTTTCTGTCCGCCCGACAGCTGCGCGGGCAGCGCATGGGCCTTTTCCTTCAGGCCGACGCGATCCAGGAAGGCAAGGGCCTCCCCCTCCACCTCGCGGCGGCTCCTGCCCAGCGCCTTGGTGGGACCGAGCAGCAGGTTGCTGAGCACATCCATATGGGGGAAGAGATCATAGCTCTGGAACACCATGCCCACCTTCTGGCGAACGAGGTGCTGGTTCTTCTTCTGACCGCTGATTTTTTCGCCGCGGAGCAGGATTTCACCGCTGTTGATCTCCTCCAGGCCGTTGATGCAGCGCAGCAGCGTGGATTTTCCGCAGCCGCTGGGGCCGATGATGACCACGACCTCTCCCGGAGCGATGTTCAGGGAAATATCATCCAGCACGGTGGTTTCCCCGAAGGCTTTGTGCAAATGACGGATTTCAAGCAGGTTTTCGGCCATCTTTTATCAGCTCCATTTCTTTTCCAGCTTGCCGGCCAGCAGCGAAACCGGCCAGCAGACGATGAAGTAAAGGAAAAATACCACGGCATAGAGCCACACCGCCGCCTGGGGCGCATCATAGCGGTTGGCGTCGATGATCTGCTGGGTAACTTTCAATACCTCCACCACGCCGATGAGCATCACCAGCGAAGTGGTTTTCACCATGCGGGTGGCGAGGTTGATGGATTGGGGGATCAGCCGCCGCAGGGTCTGGGGCAGCAGCACATAGCGGAAGCTCTGGATTTTGGTGAGCCCCAGCGCCGCCGCGCTCTCCCGCTGGTGTTTGGGAATGGAGGTGAGCGCGCCGCGCACGAGGTCGCCCATCTCCCCCGCTCCCCAGAAGGTGAACACGATCACCGCAGCGGTTTCCCCGCTCATCTGGATATCAAATGCCTTTGCCAGCCCGAAATACACCAGGAACAGCAGCACCAGCTGGGGCACGATGCGGATAATTTCCAGCCACAGGCGGCAGAGGAAGCGGGTGATGGGCGAGCGCAGGGTCATAACCAGGCCGAGCACCAGCCCCAGCAGGATGGAAAGCAGTATGGACAGGGCGGAAAGCTGCAGCGTGACGCCGAGGCCCTCCAATATGCGCGAAAGGTTACGCCCCTTCAGCAGCACCGCGATTGCTTCCAGCATGGCGCAGCCTCCTTTCAAGCAGGGTAAACAGCAGGGATATGGGCAGCAGGATTACCAGGTAGGCCGCCACCAGCATCAGCAGGGCTTCATCGGTCTTATAGTACATGCCGATCAGATCCTTGGCCACATACATCAGATCCGCCAGCGCCACTGCCGAGAACACGCTGGTTTCCTTGATCAGGAAGATTACATTGGCGCAGACGGCGGGAACCGCCGTGGCAAAGGCCTGGGGAAACACGATGTACAAAAGCACCTGCCAGCGGGTGAGGCCGATGCAGGCGCCGCTCTCATGCTGGGATTTTTCCACGGCCTCCAGCCCGCTGCGAAGGGCCTCCGCCATATAGGCGCCGCCGAGGAAGCTCAGGCCCGTGATGGCGCATGCCTCCGCCGAGAGCTTGATCCCCACCTTTGGAAGGCCAAAGTAGAGAAAGAAGAGCTGCACCAGCAGCGGCGTGTTTCGCGCCAGCTCAATATACGCCCCGGCGATCTGCCGCAGCACCGGCACCCTGAAGTAGCGCAGTAGGCAGCAAACGAAGCCTACCACCAGCGACAAACCAATGCCCGTTAACCCTATAGAAAGCGTGAGCTTCGCGGCCTGTACATACATGGGCGCAAAACGCTGAATAAAATTCCAATCCATAGCTTGCTTCCTCCTAAGTTATGGCATATTATAGCCCTGTTTGTCTACTATGTCAATAGACATTTCGAAAAAAGACTTGCATTTTTGCTGCAATTCAGGTAAAATATGCTCAGGAGATGATATGAATGCTGATTTCAACCAAGGGGCGCTATGCCACCCGCATGCTGCTGGATATTGCGCAGAACCAGGGAGACGGCTATGTTTCCATGAAGAACATTGCCCAGCGGCAGGGAATATCCAAGAAATATTTGGAGCAGTTTACCGCCCAGCTGGCCAAGGCGGGGCTGTTGGACATCCGCAGGGGCAATCAGGGCGGCTACCGCCTGATGCGCCAGCCCTCCGAAATTACGCTGCGGGAAATCCTGAGCCTGACGGAGGGATCGCTGTGCGCAGTCGCCTGCCTTGAACATATGCCGAACCGCTGCGAGAAGTGCGATTCCTGCATCACCCTCCCCGCCTGGACGGGGCTGAATGATGTGGTGAACGGCTACCTCTCCTCCGTCACCTTGCAGAACCTGCTGGACCAGGCGGAAGCGAAAGCCGCGGAATAAACGGCCTTAAAATCAAAGAACAGAACGCCGGCATAAAGCCGGCGTTCTGTTCTTTATTCGCCATCAGAGCATGGGAGCGAAGATGCGCACGACGGAGCGCAGGATGCGCTTCGGAAGGCTGGTTTGCATATCCTCCCCGGTGATGCGGATGCATTTTTCCAGCGTGGCCTCGATATCCGCGCGGAGATCGGCGATAGAGGATGTACGGTACATCCATACGCCGTTTTCGAAGTGGTGCACGAGGCTGCGGTAGTCCAAATTGATGGTGCCGATCATGGCAACCTCGCCGTCCACAAGGTAGCTCTTGGCATGGATGAAGCCGGGTTCATATTCGTAAATCTTCACCCCCGCATCCATCAGCCGGGGATAGAAGCTGCGGGTCATTTCCAGAACCAGCTTCTTATCCGGAATGTGGGGCACGATGATGCGCACATCCACGCCCCGCAGCGCGGCATTTTCGATGCTCTGGCAGAGGTCGTTATCGATGATCAGGTAGGGCGAGGTCATCCATGCGTAGTTCGTGGCTCCGGCCAGCATATTCTGGATCACGCTCTTGCCCACGCGGCGCTTATAGATGGGATTCGGGCCATCGCCGAAGGGGATGACATAGCCCTCCGCCTGCGTTTTGACTTCCGGGAAGCAATCCATTTTGTACTCCGGCAGCTTGCGGAAGTTCAGGCCGAAATCGATCATAAACAGCCGGGTGAGCTCCCACACGGCCTCGCCCTCCAGCCGGATGGCGGTATCCTTCCAGTGGCCGAAGCGGACGGTTTCATTGATGTATTCATCCGCGATATTCACGCCGCCGGTGTAGCCAATCTTGCCGTCGACCACCAGTATCTTGCGGTGGCTGCGGTTGTTGAATTCGCTGTCGGCATTTCCCCGCATGCGGGAGAAGGGCGCGGCCTGGATGCCGAAGGCGCGCAGGGTTCTGGCATAATTGCCCGGCAGGGTGGACATGCAGCCGATATCATCGTAGAGCACGCGCACATCCACGCCCTTTGCCGCCTTTTCCTTCAGGATATCCAGTATGGAATTCCAGAATTTGCCCTCCTCGATGATGAAATATTCCATGAAGATGAATTTTTCCGCCGCCCGGAGATCATCCAGCATGGCGGCATGCATATCCTCGCCGAGCGGGAAATATGTCTGGCGGGTGCCGGTAAAGAGGTGGGATTCCGAAATCTTGCACAGCATCCGCGCCTGGGCGTGAACAAGCGGATTTTCTTCCCGGAGCTGCGCGAAGGCCGGGCCATCGTCCCGGGTGTAGGCGCCGTCCTTCAAATCCTTCATGCGGCGAATGTACTTCTTCTGCAGGGTTCGGGAATAGAACAGGAAGTACAGCATGAAACCCGCGACGGGAATGATCAGCACAAACAGCAGCCACGGAACCTTGTAATCCGGGTTATCATCCGATGCGATGATCTTCACCACGCAGGCGATCTCCGTGAGCCATGCCGCCAGATAGAAATAGGGCACATACCAGCACATGGCCACGACGATGCCGATGATGGCCGCGACCTCCAGCACGGTGAGCATGATGGCAATGATATAGCGGACCGGGATATAGTTATACTCCCGCTCCACCACCTTGTTATCGACCTGGTAGCTGTATTTTCTCTTCATCGCCGGATTCCTCCCTGTAAAAATCAATACGCCAAAGCGAGGTGCATCCTTCCGATGCGCCCCGCTTTATTTTTTGCAGAGAATGCCATTACTTCCTGTATGCCTTGGCTGCATCGATGCGGGCCTGGGCGGCGGAAATGCGCTCGTTGGCTTCGGCGATCTGCGCTTCTCGCTCCGCCTGCATCATCGCCTGGCGGCCCTTGGGAGACATCTTGGCCTCCTCCCACTGGGCCTTGCTCTCCGCCTTCACGGCTGCGAACTGGGCCTTGTCCACCTCATGCTGGGCCTTTGCGCTGTTCTTCATATCCTCAAATGCGTTCTTCAAAAAATTGCTCATGATTGTTTTCCTCCTGAAATATTATTCTTCTTCGCCGTTTCCAGCGGATTCTTCTTCCCTGCCCCGGAAGGTTTCCACGATTTTATCGGTCATTTTGGTGAAGCCGCCGACCACGCCGTCCTCGATCTTCCTGTAACCTTCCACAACCGTTTCGGCGATCTTTTCATTGACCTGGGCCAGCTTGGATTTTGCGTAGCCCTCCACCACGCCGTCTTCGATCTTCTTATAGCCGCTTACTACGCCGTCTTCAATCTTCTTGTAGCCTTCCACAACCGCTTCTGCGATCTTTTCGTTGGCCTGCCTGAGCTTATTCTTTTCCATGATGATCTCTCCTGCATTCATTTTTTCCTTCAACGGTACGCATTGTATTCAAACTGTGTTTGCGAATTGATGGAATTCTGTTTGAGAATTATTAATTCGGGAACCGGGCCCTTTCCCCCGCTTATATAAAAATATGAAGCATTCCAAATGCCTCCCCGATTAATAATATTCAAACAAAATTGAAGCAATTCAGAATTGTTTGGACGGTAGAATATAGAAAAAATCATCAATAAAGGGGAATATGGAATGGCAACGCCTGCTATTGAAATCCGAAATCTATCGAAGAGCTTTCGCGGCATGTACGCCGTGGATCATTTGAATATGACGGTGCCCGTGGGAGCGATCTACGGCTTCATCGGCGAGAACGGCAGCGGAAAATCCGAAATAAGTATCTTCCTAAAGAAGAAAGCCAAATGGAACAGCTGCTGCGCCTTGATGCGCAGGCAACGCAGAAGGCAACGATGTATGCAATCGTTGTGGGTGTAATCGGCGCATTGATCTTCGGCCTCGGCA
>JAFUPT010000124.1 GCA_017481065.1 Clostridia bacterium
AGCACCCTGGATGACAACGTGCTGATCAAGGCGGACGGCCTGCCCACCTATAACTTTGCCAACGTGATCGACGACCACCTGATGGGCATCAGCCATGTGATGCGCGGCAACGAATATTTGTCCTCCGCGCCGAAGTACAACCTGTTGTATGAATCCCTGGGCTGGACCCCGCCGACCTATGTGCACCTGACCCCCGTGATGATGGAGGGTACCTACCGCAACAAGAAGACCGGCGAATACACCATGCAGACCGATGAAAACGGCAACCTGGTGCTGGATGAGAACGGCAACCCCATCAAGGCCATCGTGAAGCGCAAGATGAGCAAGAGCCAGGGCGACCCCTCCTTCGAGGATCTGCTGGCCGACGGCTACCTGGTGGAAGCCATCATCAATTACCTGGTGCTGCTGGGCTGGAGCCCCCGCGGCGAGCGTGAGTTCTACACCCTGAAGGAGCTGGAGGAAGCGTTTGACCTGGAGGGCCTCTCCAAGAGCCCGAGCTTCTTCTCCCAGGAAAAGATGAACTGGTTCAATGCCGAGTATATCCGCAAGCTCACGCCCGAAAAGTACCTGGAGCACGCGACTCCGTGGCTGGCCAAGGTGCTCGATCCCGAGAAGTTTGATTTCAAGCGCCTCGGCGAGCTGCTGCAGGCACGCACCGAATATTTCAAGCAGCTGCCCGGCATGGTGCAGTTCCTGGCGGAAATGCCGGAGTTCGGCACCGAGCTCTACCTGAACAAGAAGCAGAAGAGCACGCTGGAAACCAGCAAAACTGCCCTTGAAACCCTGCTGCCCGTGCTCGAGGGCATCGAGGATTGGACCGAGGCCAATATCCATGACATCGTGATGGCCGCCATCCCTGCCACCGGCATGAAGAACGGCCAGATGCTCTGGCCCCTGCGCATCGCCATCTCCGGCCAGATGTCCACCCCCGGCGGCGCCTTCGAAATCGCTTACCTGCTGGGCAAGGATGAAACCCTGCGCCGCATGAAGGAGAGCATGGCGAAGCTGTGATAGACGGGGAATACGGTTGGGTTACGCCAAAGGGGCTCTGCCCCTTTGGAAACCCCGCAAGGGGGAGAGCCTCCCCCTTGACCCCGGCACAAAGCAAAACACACCCGGAGCGGGTGCATTTTGCAGGATTATATTAAAAAATGACCTCGCTCCGAGGTCATTTTTTACTGGATGGGATTCTTAAGGGACATTGTCCCTTAAGCAGGGTTCCAAGGGACAGCGTCCCTTGGCGAAGGAGATGCCTATGTTTACCCGAAAACAAGTATGGACCCTGATCATACCGCTGATGATCGAGCAGGTGCTTACATCGCTGATGGGCACGGTGGATACGATGATGGTATCGAATGCGGGCGAGGCGGCAGTATCGGCGGTATCGCTGGTAGACACATTGAACATACTTTTGATCTATCTGTTTTCCGCGATGGCCACGGGCGGCGCGATCATCTGCGCGCAATATCTCGGCAGGAAGGAAAAGGCCGAGGCGAACGAGACGGGCAGGCAGCTGATGCTGACGGTGGGCGCGATTTCTGTGGCGCTGATGCTGGTATGCGCGCTGCTGCGGGGGCCGCTGCTGCGGCTGATTTTCGGCGAGGTTGAGGCCGAAGTGATGAAAAATGCCCGGAATTACCTGCTGATCACGGCGCTGTCCTATCCCTTCATTGCGCTGTACAACGCGGGCGCGGCGCTGTTTCGGGTGGACGGCAATTCGCGGCTGCCGATGGCAATTTCGCTGAGCTCGAACATCATCAATATCGCGGGCAACGCGGTGCTGATCTTCGGCTTCAAGCTGGGCGTGGTGGGCGCGGCGAGCGCCACGCTGGCGGCGCATGCTTACTGCACGGTGATGATTTTCATCTTCCTGCGCCAGCCGAGGCAAGCCATTGTGATAAGGGATTACCGCAGGCTGCGGCCGAGGTGGGACCGGATACGGTCCATCATGTTTATCGGCCTGCCCACGGGCATTGAAAACGGCATGTTCCAGGTGGGCAAGCTGGCGATTCAATCCACGGTTTCCACGCTGGGCACCACGGCCATCGCCGCCCACGCCATGACCAGCGCGCTGGAGGGCTTTTTGAGCCACGCGCAGGTGGGCATCGGGCTGGGATTGATGACCATCGTGGGCCAGTGCATGGGCGCGGGCCGGGTGGACGAGGCTAGGAAATACATACTGCGGCTCACCGGTTACTGCGAGATTGTGACCATCGTGATGTGCGGCGTCGTGGCCGCGCTGGCGCAGCCGATTGCCCTGCTCGCCGGCTTGGAGGCGGAATCCGCCCGGCTGATGAAGGAGATGGTGTACGCGCTGTGCATCTTCAAGCCCCTCACATGGACCCTGTCCTTCATTCCCGCCTATGGCTTCCGCGCTGCCGGGGATGTGCGCTTCCCCATGATCGTATCCACCATTACGATGTTCGGCTGCCGCGTGGTGACCGCCATCGCGCTGATGCGCTTCTTCGGCTTCGGCCCCATCGCCGTGTGGATCGGCATGTTTGTGGACTGGGGCGTGCGCGGCATCGTGTTCAGCTGGCGCTTCTTCAGCATGAGATGGGCGGAGAAAAAGGTGATACAGGGGTAGGCGGAAACGCTGGGGCTCTGCCCCAGACATCTGCTAAACCGGCTCCCCCGTGACCCGCAGAATCGCCAGCTCCGGGCGGTTGAAGAGGCGGGGAACGGCATTTTTGCAGAGGCCGCGGGTGACGAAGAGCTGCGCTTCGCCCACGGAATAGAGGCCGGAGGTGTATTCGGGAAACCAGCCCTGGTTGGGGGCGTAGAGGCCGGGCAGGAGATAGGGAATGCGAACCTGCCCGCCGTGGGCATGGCCGGAGACGACGAGATCGAAGCCGGTATCGCAGTATTCGATGCGGTCCGGGCGATGGGAGAGCAGGAGGGTGAAGGTATCATCGGCGGCGCGCAGGGAATCGACCTGGTCGAGCCATTCCTGGCGGTAAAGGCAGAGGGGATCATCGGTTCCGGCGATGCGGATTTCACCCAGCATGGCGGAGGTGCCCTCCAGCACGGTGACGCCGAGCCTGCGCAGCTCCGCCTTGATTTCCTCATGCTCCATCGAGGCGCATTCATGGTTGCCGGTGGTATAAAATATGGGCAGCGCGCCGTTCAGCCCTTCAATCAGCGTGCGCAGGCCCGTGAGCTCGGCATAGCTGTCCGCCATGTCGCCGGGCAGCAGCAGCGCGTCCGCGCCGGAATGGAGGATTGCGGAGATTAGCTGTTCCTGCTTTTCGCCGTAGAAGGAATTGTGCAGGTCGCTGGCCACGGCGAAGGTATATTCGCCGCTGAGCTTGGAAGTATGGATTTCATATTCGCTCACCTCCAGCCGCTGGGACAGGGCAAAGGGCAGCAGCGCCAGCAACAGCAGCGGTATGAGCCATTTGATTTTACGCATATTCTTGGCCGCTTTCTTGGGATTTTCTGCTAAGACGGGGAAATCCGGGCAAAAGTTCCGGGAATATGTTTATTCTTGCCGGAAAGCGCGCATACCAAACGGGGGAGGCGCTTAGGGGACTCTGTCCCCTAAGAACCCCTGCCGGAGGACGCTGTCCTCTGGACTCCTGCCGGGGGACGCTGTCCCCCGGGCCCCCTGCAAGGGGCGAGCCGCCCCTTGACCCGGCACATATGCAAATCGCGCCATTCGGCGGCGCGATTTGCAGAAATAATTTAAAGGCACGCATTGCGTGCCTTTTTCAGAGGTTTCCAAAGGGAATGATTCCCTTTGGCCAGGGGTTTGGGGGCGGGTAGCCCCCAACGTTTTCCGTATTCCCCTGATCATTCTCCCGATCAATATCCCATCTCCGCGCCTGCATCGTACAGGGGCTTCATGGTGTGGTAAATCTTGTTGTAGAGGGAGTAGCTCTTCTTATAGCCTTCCTGATTTTCGGGCTTGGGCAGGCATTCGGTTTCGGGGGTGATAACCTGCACAGCCTCATTGAGGTTCTTCCAGAGGCCCGCGCCGATGCCGGCGACCAGCACAGCGCCGTAAGCGCCGCCCTCGCTGGCAGCGGACATGGTGTAAACGGGCAGGTTGAAGATATCGGCCTGCATCTGGCGCCAGAGGGGGCTGGCAGCGCCGCCGCCCGCGGTGTAAACCTTATCGAGCTTGGTCATGCCGCCGTAGATATCCACCAGCTGGCAGAGGGAATAGGTGACGCCCTCCATCACGGAGCGGGTGATATCGCCGCGGGTGGTGGAGAGGGACACGCCGTAGAAGCTGCCGCGGGCGTTGGGATCCGGATAGGGGCAGCGTTCGCCGGAGAGGTAGGGGGTGAAAACCACGCCGTTTGCGCCGGGAACGGAGGATTCGGCCTGCTTGCCCATGATGTTGTAAACATTTTCGCCGGTTTCAGCTGCTTCCTTGACAGCGCCCTCGCAGAGGGTATCGCGGTACCAGCGGTAGGAGCCGCCGGCGGACAGGGTGCAGCCGATGCCGGTCCAGAGGCCGGGCTCATTGCCGCAGAACATCTGCAGGTTGCCGTGGGGGTTATCCTCGTAGTGGTCGAGGCCCATGGTGACGTTGCCGCTGGTGCCGATCACCACGCCCAGCACGCCGGGGCGCACGAGGCCGGAGCCCACTGCCTGGATCACCGCGTCGCCGCCGCCTGCGTAGCAGGGCAGGCCCTCGGGCAGGCCGGTGAGCTCGGCAATTTCCCTGGTGACATGGCCGGCAACCTCGGTGGATTCCACGGCCTTGGGGAAGGTGGCCTTGTCGAGGCCGGCGATCTTGATCAGTTCATCGCTCCATACGCGCCTCTTGGTATCGAAGAAGCCGGTGCCGGAAGCATCGGATACATCGGTCATGATTTCGCCGGTCATGCGGAAGCGGATGTAATCCTTGGGGCAGATGAAGATCTTCATCCTGGCAAAGTTATCGGGCTCTTCATCCCGCAGCCAGAGGATCTTGCCGCCGGTATAGCCGGTGAGCATGCGGTTGTTGGTGTAGGTGAGCAGCTTTTCCAGGCCGCCCGCCTGCTCGGTAATCCAATCGCACTGCTTCTGGGTGCGCTGGTCGCACCAGAGGATGGCGGGACGGATCACTTCGTTGTTTTCATCCAGCGCCACGAGGCCATGCATCTGGCCGGAGTAGGAGAGGCCGAGGATATCGGCGGGGCTGACGTTCGCCTTCTCGATGATCGCCTTGAGGCCCTTGACCACGCCCTGCCACCAATCCTCGGGATTCTGCTCCGCCCAGCCGGGACGGGGGGTATAGAGCGGGTATTCCTGGGTGGAGGATGCGACGACCTTGCCGGTTTCGTCGATCATGATGCACTTTGCGCCGGAGGTGCCGACGTCGAGACCGATGAGATACTTCATGCGGGGTACACTCCTTATTATTTATTCTTCTGGCCGAGTTTTTTGGAAATCTCGGTAATCTTCTGGAAGTTGAGCTTGTTTTCCTCGCGGTTGACCAGGCGGCGCAGGTTTGCCCGGTGCTGGAACAGCGCCAGCGCGCCTGCGAAGAAGGCGGAGAGCACGAAGGCGGCGTAATTGGGCTGGCCGGCCTTGAAGATCACCATCAGCGTGGGATAGAGGAAGCAGGCCAGGATGGAACCCACGGACATGTAATGGGTGATGGCCACTACGGCGATCACGATGACGGTGAGGATGAGGGCGATCCACGGGTTCACGGCGATGATCAGGCCGAGGCTGGTGGCGATGCCCTTGCCGCCCTTGAACTTGAAGAACACGGGGAAATCATGGCCGATCACGGCGAAGGTACCGCCGAGGATGAGGCCGATATCGCCCGCCAGCAAATAGCCCAGCTCCGCAGCAACAAGGCCCTTCAGGCAATCGCCGATCAGGGTGAGCACGCTGGGAACCCAGCCGAGGTTGCGCAGCACATTGGTGGTGCCGGCATTGCCGCTGCCCACCTTGCGGATATCCTTGATGCCGTAAGCGCGGGCGATGAAGATGCCCAGGGAGATATTGCCCAGCAGATAGCCTGCGATGATGATCAGAATATATTTCAGCCAGATATTCATTTACTTTTCATCCCTCTTTTTCTCGCGGAGAATGAATTTTACCGGCGTGCCCTCGAAGCCGAAGGCCTTGCGGAACTGCTTCTCCAGGTAGCGCTCATAGGAGAAATGCATCAGCGATTCATCGTTGATGAAGAATACGAAGGTGGGGGGCTGCACGCCCTGCTGGGTGGCATAATAGATCTTGAGGCGGCGGCCGCTGGTCGCCGGGGGCTGGAGCGCGGCCTGGGCGTCGGTAAGGATATCGTTGAGCAGGCCGGTGGTGACGCGGCGGCGGGAGGATTCATAGACCTCCTTCACCTTTTCCAGCACCTTGTTTACCCGCTGGCCCGTGAGGGCGGAGATGAAGAGCACCGGGGCATAGGCCATGAACTTCAAATTTTCGCGCACCTGGGCGATGTATTCGTTCATGGTGCCGGTGTCCTTTTCAATGGCGTCCCACTTGTTGATCACGATGATGGCGGCCTTGCCCTGCTCATCGATGTAGCCGGCGATCTTGGTATCCTGCTCGGTAACGCCCTGGGTGGCGTCGATCACCATCAGGGCCACATCGCAGCGGTCGATGGCGGCGAGGGCGCGCACGATGGAGAAGCGCTCGATGGTCTGGTAGCCGATGGCGCGCTTGCGGCGGATGCCCGCGGTATCGATGATCACGAAATCCTGGCCATCTTCATCGGTGAAGCGGGTATCGATGGCGTCGCGGGTGGTGCCCGCGATATCGGATACCATCACGCGCTCCTGACCCAGCAGCTTGTTGGTCAGGCTGCTCTTGCCCACATTGGGCTTTCCGCAGATGGCCAGCTGGATGGCGTTTACTTCCTCTTCCTCCTCATCGGGATCGGGGAAATGCTTGCACAGCTCTTCCAGCAGATCGCCCAGGTTCAAAAGGTTCACGCTGGAAATGCCGATGGGATCGCCCAGGCCCAGGTTATAGAATTCATAGATGTTATCCATCGAGCGGATATGGTCGATCTTGTTCACCACCAGCATGATGGGCTTGCGGGATTTGCGCAGCATGGTGGCCACGGATTCATCATCCGCGGTCATGCCGGTTTTGCCATCCACGAAGAACAGGATCACATCGCAGGTTTCGATGGCGATCTCCGCCTGCCTGCGCATCTGCTGCAGCAGCGGATCTTCGCTCTGGGGATCGATGCCGCCCGTGTCGATCAGGGTGAATTTATAGTTCTGCCATTCGCAGTCCAGATATACGCGGTCGCGGGTTACGCCCGGGGTATCCTCCACGATGGATACGCGGCGGCCGGCCATCGTGTTGAAGAAGGTGGATTTGCCCACGTTCGGCCGTCCTACGATGGCCACAAGCGGTTTTGCCATGGTTGTTTCCTCCTGTTCTTGGGGAGAGAGGCGGCGGGGGACGTTGAGGGCGCTGCCCTCAAACTCCCGCCAGGGGAAATGATTTTCCCTGGACCCCTCAGTAAACGACGCTGCGCGTCGTAAAAATATTTTTTCAGCGCTGCGTAGCAGCGCAATACAGGGGTTTCCAAAGGGAATGATTCCCTTTGGCAGGGTGCAGGGACAGCGTCCCTGCCAGATTTCCAAAGGACAGAGTCCTTTGGCGGGTTCTTAGGGGACAGCGTCCCCTAAGCGTCACCCCTCCATCAGCGCATCCAGAAGCTCGTCGCCGCGGCGGCCGACCGGAATGATAGGCCGGGCGGCGCGGGCGCAGGCTTCCTCGAGGGTCATATCATCCAGGAAGCGGTCGCCCTCGCTGCGGAGCATGCATTCGGTGATGAATATCTTTTCGCCGGGCTCGCCAATGAGGCGGTCGGTGAGGTCCCGGCCGGTGATGAGGCCGGAGACGGTTACGGTTTCACCGAAGAAGCGGTTGACCACGGGGATCACCCGCACATTTATACCGGTGATGGGATGCTTGTCCATCAGATCCTGCAGGAAATCCGCAGCGGATACGCCGCAGGCGATGATGAACTGCTTTTTGCCGCCGGGCTGCTTTTCGGAAGCGGGCAGATCGGCGTAAGCATCGGAAAATTCGGTTTCGAGGAGCCTGAGCAGGCCCACGCCGTCGTCGATGCTGGCGTAATCCTCGTATTCCTCGTCGGCGGGAATTTCCATATTGGCCTGCAGGTAAAATTCATCCGAGGGGAACACGAAGCGGGTGCCGCGCTCTTTGAGCAGCCTTGCCCGCCAGCGGTTGGCGGCTTCGATCACGGCTTTGGCCTCGCCCGGGGCATAGGGCCTGAGATTGCAGAGGCCGTCCCGGTGGCCGGTGAGGCCCACGGGCACCAGCGCCAGAGACAGGCAGCCGGGGAGCTTGATCAGATCGGAGATGGTGCGGTCCAGCTGGGCGCCATCGTTGATTCCGGGGCAGAGCACCGCCTGGGTATGGAATTCCACGCCGCCGTCGGAGAGCCTTTTGAGCTGATCCATCAGCCGGGCGGCCCGGGGCGTGCCCACCATATGGCAGCGAAGCTGGGGATCGGTGCAGTGCACGGAGATATAGAGCGGGGATGCATGGCGGGCGATCATCCGCTCGATTTCATGATCGGAGACGTTGGTGAGGGTGACGTAATTGCCCATCATCAGGCTCATGCGCCAGTCGTCGTCCTTTACGCGCATGGTGGGGCGCACGTTCTCCGGCAGCTGGTCCACGAAGCAGAACAGGCATTTGTTGCAGCACAGCCGCATGCCGCTCATCATGGGCTTTTCAAAATTCAGGCCCAGCGGCTCATACTCGCCCTTGCGGATGGCGATGGTCCTTTCAGCATCGCCCCGGCGGTAGCGGATTTCCAGCTTCTTTTCGGCCGTGAGCGCCTGGTAATCCAGAAAATCGATCACCGGCTCGCCGCCGATGCGCAGGATTTCGTCCCCGGCCTTCAGCCCCGCCTTTGCCGCAGGGGAGCGGGGATCTACGCTTGAAATTCGCTGTGCCATATTGCCTCCGGAAAAATTATCATAACCCACTATATTATGAACTAAAATTGTGAAACCGTCAACGGGGTTTCCGTGAAAAGTTACGCCGGGGGCCAAAGGGCTCTGCCCTTTGGAAACCCGCCAGAGGACGCTGTCCTCTGGACTCCTGCCAAAGGGACAGCGTCCCTGCCGGGGTTGGGGACAGCGGCCCCAATGTTCCCCCAAATGTCATTACTTATTTACACAATTTCATGGGAACTAGCACAAGTTTACAAAACTGTGCTTGCCCCAGAACGTAAAATCTTACTATAATTAAGTGCTATTCTGGATTTTCAGAAAAAGGAAAATTCGTAGGAGGATTAACATGGCACAGAAGTACGTTTATCTGTTCAGCGAAGGCAACGCTACCATGAGAAACCTGCTCGGCGGCAAGGGCGCCAACCTGGCTGAGATGACCAACATCGGCCTGCCCGTACCGCAGGGTTTCACCATCACCACCGAAGCCTGCACCCAGTATTATGAGGACGGCCGCAAGATCAATGACGAGATCACCGGCCAGATCATGGAATATATTGAGAAGATGGAAGAGATCACCGGCAAGAAGTTCGGCGATCTGGAGAACCCCCTGCTGGTTTCCGTACGCTCCGGCGCACGCGCTTCCATGCCCGGCATGATGGATACCATTTTGAACCTCTGTTTGAACGAA
>JAFUPT010000004.1 GCA_017481065.1 Clostridia bacterium
GCCGCCCTACGGGGTCCTCTCAATGAGAAGGCTTTTGACTACCCCTCCCTTCAGGAGGGAAACAAAAATTCCACCCACAAAAAATCGTGCCGGACGACGGCACGATTTTTTTACTGGGGTTTCCAAAGGGACACTGTCCCTTTGGCGGGGTCTGGGGCATCGCCCCAGCAGGGGGCAAGGGGACGGCGTCCCCTTGCGGCTCCTCCCCCGCATCACTTCGCCGCTTCAAGGGCTTTGATGGTTTCCACGTTTTCCATTTCGACGGCGTTCAGCTGGTCATAGCTGAAATCGGGGTTTTCGCTGTACCAGCCCTGGCTGCCGAAATATTCGCGGTAGGCTTCCTTCTGGAAGACATAGCCATGGCGGGCGAGGATTTCATTGCGCATGAGGGCGAGGGTTTCGGCATCGTACATCTCCAGTTCATCGGCGGAATAGAGGTATACATCGCTGTCGGGGAGCAGGAAGCTGCCCTCGATGTAATCCTCCTCGTATTCCTCCGCGGCGGGATCATTCCAGGCCAGCACGGGCGCGGTATAGAATTCCGGATCGCAGGCCATGGATACGGAGAAGCCCAGATCGGTCAGCTCGTCCACAGCGCCGGTGGAGAGATCCACCCGCAGCAGCTTGCCTGCCTCGGGCATGACGCCGAGATCATAGTTGTAGAAGCTATCGATATACTTGCTGCTGAGATAGAGCTTGCCATCAATGAGGGCCATGCTCATCTGCTGGCCGATATAATTATGGGGAATGTGGGCCAGCAGGGTATCCGTTCCATCGGCGGCGCGGCAGCGCAGCACGGTGGTGTATTCCATATTTTCCACCCAGAAGGTATCCTCCACATCGGCGGTGACATAATAGATGGCATCCGGGGTGACGATGGAGGGGGTGTAGAAGGCCTCGATGGCGATGTTGCTTTCGATATCTTCCACATCCACCAGGCGGGAGCTGGCAAAATCGCCCTCGCTGTCGCTCAGGGATGCATAAATCTTCTCGCCGTCAGTCTGGATGGAATTCACGATCACGGTGAACTCCTCTTCCTGCTTGAATATCCAGCTGTGGCGGCTCTCCGAAGCGTTAGACACGGTGGAGAGGAGCTTGCCTTCCATGTCGTAGAGCATGAAATTGCTGAAATCATAGGCATAGACCGGGTTCAGCCAGCAGGATGATACGGCGATGCGGCCATTGGCGATGGCCATGTGGGCATAGCCGTTGCCGAGGCCCGGGATGAGGCAGGTGAGATCGCTGCCATCCTTCTTCATGCGGTAGACCGCGGCGGAGCCGGCATAGGCGGTTTCATACTCCACTTCGCCCTCCTCAATCCAGTTGAGGGCGGTGGAGCGATAGCTGCCGGGCACGCCATCGTTGCCGATGAAATAGATGTAATCGCCGTACACGGTAAGATCGCCGTAGCCGGTGTAGGTGGCGCCGCTGGAGAGATGACCGGTTTCCGGATCATAATCGCGGATCTGGCTCACGGTGCGGGTTTCGCCGATCTGGCGGGGCTCGCCGTCCGCTCCGATGACCCACAGGCTCTCCTCGCCGTCAATCAGGTAGGGCTCGACATTGTCCGGGGTATAGAGCACATAGTAAATGCTCTCCCCATCGCTCTGCAAAAAGCGCGCGAAGCCTTCGGCCACGGAATCCACGGAACCATCGGGATTCAGGCGCTTGAGGCCATCCATGGAATACCAGAGCGCGCCGCTTGCATCCACGGCGGCAATACCGCCGGAAGAAATGTTGCCGGAGATTGCGTCCACCTCCGCATAGGCCGCGCAGCTGAGAAGAAACAGCAGCGCGAGGATGATAGAAAGAATCTTTTTCATGTATTGTGCGTCCTCCATATTTTATATGTATTTGACGCGCTTTCTGCCAATTCAGTTCCAGAGCTTATCCGGATATTCGCCGCTTTCGCGCTTGGCCTTGAGCGCGGCCTGCACCTTGGCAAGGTCATCCTGGTAGGTCATGCCGTACCAACGCTCATGGGTATCCAGCATGCGCACCTGGGCCTTGCCCTCGCGGATCAGCGCATCCGGCACGCTGGGCAGGTAATACTCCGCCTTGAGGGGATTTTCCACCGCGCGGGTATTGAGGAAATCCACGAAGCGGGATTTCATCTCATCCAGGATGCTGTGGCTGAAGGCCCACATATTCATGGAAACCAGCGTGCCTGCGGGGATGAACACCTCATCCTCGCCCTCCTCGATGAAGGCGGCTCCGCCGGGGCGGGGCTCGATGTGGGTGCGCTCGGTGATGCGGGTGAGCATGCCGTTTGCATCGGTTTCGCACACGCCGCGGGAGACATAGCCGTTTTCCGTGAGCGTATTTTCAATGCGGTAGCCCACCATGGCGTGCAGGTTGGCGGGATGACCGGCCATGAGGAAATCCGCGGCGGCCTTGAAGGCGGCTGCGCCGTAAAAATCATCGGCATTGATGGCGGCAAAGTCCCCGGGAATTTCCCCGGCGGCGCAGAGCACGGCATGGGCGGTGCCCCAGGGCTTCACGCGGCCATCCGGCACGGGGAAGCCGGACGGCAGGCGGTCGATGGTCTGGTAGGCATAGGAAACGGGGATGAATTTGGCGATCCGGTCGCCGATCAGGCTGCGGAAATCCGCCTCCATCTCCGGCTTGATCACGCAAACCACCTTGCCGAAGCCGGCGCGCAGCGCATCAAAGATGGAATAATCCATGATAACATGGCCATGCTCGTCCACGGGCGTGATCTGCTTGCAGCCGCCGAAACGGCTGCCCATGCCCGCAGCCATGATGACCA
Source organism: Clostridia bacterium (assembly GCA_017481065.1). The sequence continues at coordinate 2,771 of JAFUPT010000004.1, forward strand.
GCGTGGGTTTGTTCATTGTTATGTACCTCCGGGAATAAGAGAAAAATGGAATAAAACGAAATCAGGAGCAGATTTTTCATCCGGCACAACGAAGAATTCGAAGCGCCGGAACGGCGGAAAAGATGCTCTGATTTATTTCTTGGGCTTGCGGTCAAAGAACGGGGACTTGCCGGAGATCGACAGCGGCAGGCCGCAGGCCATGCTCACGCCTTCGCCCAGGATGCCCATCTCCATGGCGGCGCGGCCGGCGGAGAACAGGATGCGGCTGTCCACCCGGCAATCCGCAGCTGCGGCGGCGGCGGAGCCGAGAGCGATGCCCAGATCCATGGGATCATAGGCGCACACGGCGCTGTTCTTGGCGCACTCGGCGCAGTTCTTGTAATGGCAGTAGCCGCAGATATCGCCCAGTCCGCGCACGCCCTCCTTCACGGCGAAGAGCACCAGAACCTGTGCGGCGCGCACGTTGCCCGCATCGCGCATCAGGAAGCCCGCGCCGAACTGCTCGGAAAGCTGCTCCATCTTATCGGCCACGGCGTCCTTGTCCGCTTCGGTGAGGGTGAGGGTTACGAGGTGATCGATGCCGCAGGCCTTCGGAGCCGTGCGGGCGGCGGCGCAGACGCGCTCTGCCGCGCTCATTGCTGCGCGCATTTCCATATCGGTGGAGTTATAGATCATGGGAGAACCTCCTTTGATTGTGGGTGAGAATGACGGGGGAACGCCAAGGGACGCTGTCCCTTGGAACCCTGCCAAAGGGGCAGCGCCCCTTTGGAAACCGCACATGCGATGCTGCGCATCGCTGGGAAAATCATTGCGGCGGGATGAGGGCATCCCGCCCTGCGATTCTTTTTCGAATAAGGTTTTACACCTCATCAGTCACCCTTCGGGTGACAGCTTCTCCTCAAGGAGAAGCCTTTCTTTCTTTTGTAATTCCTCCCAGCGCACGAAGTGCGCTTGCAGAGGGGTGCAGGGGAAATCATTTCCCCTGCCGGGGTCTGGGGCAGAGCCCCAGCGTCTCCTGTTCTCCCCTGGTCACTCCGGGTAGTTCAGGCGCTCGTGGCTCGGGGTTTCAAGCACTTCGCGGATGTACTTCTTTGCATGGTATTTCGCCATGGGCAGGTTCATATCGAGGTAATTGCCGCAGTCCTTGGCGGAAGCGCCGGGGATTTCGCCCTCAAAATCGGCGATGAAGCGGAAGGTATCACGGATCAGCGGGAAAATTTCCGCGCTGGTGAGCTTGCCGGAGAGCAGCAGATAAAAGCCGGTGCGGCAGCCCATGGGGCCGAAATAGAGCACGCGATCCTTCCATGCGGGATCATTGCGCAGGTAGGTGGCGCCGAGATGCTCGATGGCATGGATGGCGGCGGTATCCATCACGGGTTCGGCATTGGGCCGGGTCATGCGGATATCAAAGGTGGTGATCGCCTCTTCGCCGGCATAATCCACGCGGGAAACATAGAGCCCGGTCTGCAGGCGGATATGATCGATGGTGAAACTGGTAATCTTTTCCATGGTTTTCCTCCGAAACAAAACTATCCACTTTCATTGTATTGAATCCGGCCCAGAAGTCAAGAGCGTGCGCGGCCTGAACTGTGAAAAACTTTTGAAGATATCTGTCCAGGGTATATTTATCGCACATGACGCGCATACTCTAAATCATCAAGGCTTTGGAGGATACAGAAAATGGAGCAGGCAATTGCAAAAACGGGCAGGCGGTCGGGCTGGAGCGAGAGCGAAAACAAATTGCTTTGGGAAACCGCCGATGAAGCACAACAGCAGGGTTTGCCCCTGAAGGCCGTATTTGAGCAGATTGCCCGGCAGACCGGGCGCCGTCCCAACAGCATCCGCAATTATTATTATGCCCAGGTACGCACACGGGAGGACGGCGCAAACCACACCGCCCGCTTTGTGCCCTTCACCCAGCCGGAGGTGGACTGGCTGATGGAGCAGGTGCTCATCGCCCGCGCAGAGGGGCAGAGCGTGCGCGCCTGCCTACAGAAGCTCTCCGGCGGGGACCACAGCCTGATGCTGCGCTACCAGAACAAATACCGCGCTGTGATCAAATCCCGCCCGGATTATGTGCGCGCCCTGGTGGACAGGCTCAACAGCGAGGGCGTGGCCTGCGATACCCCGCAGGTGAACCACCGCACCCGCAGCGATCTGAATGCTTCCTGCGAGCACATGGTTTCCGAGGCCCAGCGCGCCGGCGACGCCGAGCTCGCCCGCGCCTGCGATACCCTTGCCAAGTATCTCTGCACCCGCCGCGAGGAACCTGCGGAGCCCGGCCTGCGCGAGGCCGTATCTTCCCTGCTCCCCGCCATCAAGGATTTCCTCGCCCTGCCGGAAGAGGCCCGCAGCGCGGAAATCCAGCCCTTCTGCGATCTGCTGGCTGAAAAGATCGGCGCAGTGGAGGCGATGGTGGAGGGCTGACGGGGGGAACGCTGGGGCGCTGCCCCAGACTCCGCCAGGGAGGCGAGCCGCCCCCTGGACCCGGCACATAGAAAAACGCACCCGGAACGGGTGCGTTTTTCGAGAAAAGAATTGATTTTCAAGATGAAATTGCAGACGTTAAAACACCTCGTCCGCCTCCTACGGAGGCACCTTCTCCTCAAGGAGAAGGCTTTGGTTTATCCTATATATCAAAAAATCGATCCCACCATGGGATCGATTTTTTATTCCGGGGTTTCCCAAGGGACACTGTCCCTTTGGCGGATTCTTAAGGCAGCGCCTTAAGCAGGGTCTGGGACAGCGTCCCAGCGTTCTCCCTTAAGCGTTTTCCACGTTCTCCTCCCCGTCCATCCACTTCACGGGCAGGTTTTCGATCTCGGGGAAATGGCGCACCATGAAGCCCTCGGTGGAATCCTTCTTGAAGAATACGCGGATGGTGAAGATGATGAGCTTCACATCCAGCCAGAGGCTATAATTTTCGATGTACATCAAATCGAGGATCAGCTTATCGCGGGGGGAGGTATTGTACTTGCCCTCGATCTGGGCATAGCCGGTGAGGCCGGCCTTCATGCGGGTACGGTAAGTAAACTCCGGCAGCTCGCCGAGATATTTTTTCACGTTGTTCACCATCTCCGGCCGGGGGCCGACGAGGCTCATATCGCCGCGGAGGATGTTGATCAGCTGGGGCAGCTCATCCAGGCGGTATTTGCGCAGGAAGCGGCCCACGGGGGTGATGCGGTCATCATTCACGGAGGCGGAGCGGTGGATATTGCCCACGCCCGGCGCCATGGAGCGGAACTTGAAGATGGAAAATACCCGGTCGTTGTGGGTCACGCGGTCCTGCCGGTAGAATACCGGGCCGCCATCGCAGAGCTTGATGGCAATGGCGCAGCCCAGCATCAACGGGCTCAGGATCACCAGGCCCAGCGCGGAGACCACGATATCCATGGCGCGCTTGATGAAGCGCTGCTCAAGGGTCATGCGGTCATTCACCACCTCCATGAAGGCCATATCATCCAGGATGGTGGTGCGGGCATAGCGGGTAATGATATCCGGGATTTCCGAGCTGTAATAAATATTGCGGTTCAAATGATAGGCATACTCCACCAGCTCCACCCGCTCATTCGGGGGCACGGCATAAAACACCACGGCTTCATGATCGGCAATGATGCGGCGGACATTTTTATCCCGGTAATCCGCCACGGTGACGATCTTATAGCGCAGGCGGTATTTCTGCAGCTTGCTCATTACATGCACCAGCGCTTCCCGGGAGGAAGTGAGCAGGCAGCAGCGCTCCGGCGGATTGATTTTGAAATACAGCTTGTTTCCCAGCGCCACCATGATGATGATCCACACCAGCTGCACCAGGAATACCAGGCAAACCATGCGGATTTCCTCGCCCACGGGCAGGATGGTTTCGCGGGAATTGCGGCGGTAGCTCATGAACACGAATTCCACATAAGAAACGATATCCGTGAGCAGCACCCGCAGCGCCAGGGAGAAGATGATGGGCTTGTTCTTCTCCTGCCCCACATTGTAGCCGCCGATGGACTTGGACAGGGCGCAGTACACCACCGCGAAGGTGAACACGATAACCGCGGTGATTCGGCGGTAGAACAGGCGCAGATGGGGGTTATACACCGACATGAACACGATGAAGGTGCCCAGCAGCAGCGCAAACAGCAGGCAATTCATGCCCAGCACCGCCGCGCCGCTCAGCCTTTTCCGCTTGCCCATGCCCATACCTCCCCGATTACAGATTCATTCTATCCTATTCTATATAGGAATGTATATATCTGTCAACGACGGGGATATGACGCTTTATCGACAAAAAAAGGCCAGCCTTTTCAGGCTGGCCCGGATTCTCCTTTACTGTACAAGGCTCGAGAGCATGCCCTGCAGATCCTCCATCGACATTTCGCCGGAATAGGAATAGATGCTGATGCCGGTGGTTCCGGTGGTAACTTCCGCGCTGTAAATCGCGCCTTCTTCCTCCATCAGATTCACAACGACGCCATCCGGCTCCACGAAGCTGCCGTCGGCCTTGAGCAGCAGGGTGTTCATATCCTGATAAGTGGGATACATGCTCACGTTGATGTAATCCTCGCCGCGCACATAATCCACGCTCAGATAGCCGTTCGTGGCGTAGGCGTAGGAGAGCTCATAGTCCTCGGGAATGCTCAGCTGGGGCACATCATAGCCATACACGGCGATGGCTTCATCCAGATTCTCGGGATAATCCATGGAATATTCCTCCTCGGAATATTCCTCGGTATATTCATCATAATCCGCAGCGGCTTCCATGGAAACCTCTTCAACGCCCAGCTCGGACAGGGCCAGGATGCCCTCATCGGCGGAGATAGTCATCGCATCGGCAGTCAGGGCAAGCGCATCGGCCATCAGCTGGTTCATGGCAGCGGACAGGGTTTCGGAATCGCCGGAGAGATCCTCGGCGGTGAGGGCGAGGATTTCCTTGCCCTCAAAGGGATCGGCGTAGGCGGCCTCCGCGGCGTTGACCTGGAAGCTGAGCTCAACGGAAACTTCCTCCTCGGGAACCAGCAGGCTGAAATAGCAATCGGAGGTGATGCTGCCATCCTCCTCCAGCAGCTGGGAAACCTGGCCTTCGATGGAGAAGGCGCTCTCGGCATAATCCACCTCATCGCCGGCGGTGCTGGTATTGACGTTGGTGGCGTCCATGGTGAAGTAGATATCCATCATGCCGTCGTCGGCAGCCTCGCCGCTGGCGGTCACCAGCATGTAGGTATCCTGCTCGAACACCTCTTCAATGCTTTCGCCGGTTTCTGTGTTGGTCTCGCTGTAGCTGTAGGAAGAGCCGCTGGAGATATCATACACCAGTTCGAAGGAACCATCGGCTGCCTGCGCGCCCATCACGGAATAGCTGATATAATCTGCATCGCCGCCCAGGTAATAGTTCATTTCCATGGCGTAGTTTTCGCCTTCCTGCTGCATTACAACATCAAGATCGAGCACCTGGCCTTCCAGCTCGGCGGAGATATAGACCTGCTCATAGAGCACGCCATCCTGCTCGGCGATGGTAATATCCATGGGCAGGGAGAAACCTTCCAGGCCCTCAGCAGCGAAGACCTCGGCAAAATTGGCGTACTGGGTGCCGCTTTCCATGTTGCCGACATCAAGGATCAGCTGGCAGAAATCCTTCACTGCCGGGATATCGCAGGCAAGCCACGCATCCAGCAGGGCAACCAGCGTATCTTCGGTGATTTCGATGGTGTATGCCATGGCGGGAACGGCGGCGCCGTTGATGTCCACCTCGGTTTCATCGGGTTCAACGCCCTCGATGAGCACATTCATGGAGATTTCGGAGAGAGCTTCCTCAACGGCCGGGTCCTCGAGGGCGGGCACGATGGCGGCCATGCGCTCAAAGAGCTGCACAAACATCTGCATATCGCTGTCCTGCTCAAGGCCCATCAGTTCATCCAGCACTTCCGCGCTGATGCTGTAAGCCTTGCCGCTGTCGGACAGGGAGAAGGACACGCCGTTCTCCGCGATGCGGCCGTTCAGGGGCAGAAGCAGCTGGTCATCCATCTGCACCTCAAAGCCCAGCTCGGCCCGTTCGGAGCCGGTGGCGGCGGTAAGGCGCAGGGCGGGGGAGAGATCCACGGTTTCATCGCCATAAGTAATGGAAATGTTGCTCACGGTGTAGGTGGTGGCGGTTTCAGGAATGGCGGGCAAATCTGCCGCGCCGCTGAAGACCATCACGAAGCTGAGAATCAGGGACAGGATTACGTTCATTCCTTTTCCTCCTTAAACTTATTATTCTTTGTTACCAGTTTAGCACAATCGGGCGCTTCACACAAGCAACCGCTGTTAGAATATATTTCCACATTCCTGTGTATTTTGACGCATTTTTCCCATAAATGGTTCCCGGCGCAAATTATCTTTTCTTTTTCCGGCGGCCATGCTATAATAGTTTAAATTGGGTATCCAGTTTGAAGGAGGCACAGAACATGGACGAGCGCAGGGATTTTCTTTCTGAGCAGGCATACACCGCCAAGGTGCAGGAATTGATGCTTGCCATCATTGAGCAGGCGGATGAAATATCCGGCAGCCATTCCGAATCCATCCGCGCGATCATCGCCGATGCATGGGAGGAGCTGCGCGTGCGCCCCACCCAGCTTTCCGTGCAGGACCTGGAGCAGCTCTCCGTGGAACTGAACCGCATCACCGCCCGCCGGGAATTCACCCGGGAATTGGCCGAGCGTTACCGCCGCATGCTGATGAACCCCTTCTTTGCCCGCGTGGATTTTACCGAGGAGGGCGAAAGCGAGCTGGAAAAGATCGTAATCGGCCTCTACAGCCTGGAGGACCGCAAGGGCCACCTGCTGGTGCATGACTGGCGCGCCCCGGTTTGCAGCCTGTATTATGACAGCGAGCCCGGCGAGGTGCAGTACAACAGCCCCAGCGGCGTGATCCGCGGCGAAATGAGCCTCAAGCGCCAGTACAAGATGGAAAATGGCCAGCTGAAATACTTCGTGGATACCGATATGTCCATCGACGACGGCATGCTGCTGGATATCCTCTCCGGAGCCACCAGCCGCCACATGCGCCAGATTGTTTCCACCATCCAGGCCGAGCAGAACGCCGCCATACGATATGACGATGCGCCGGTGGTATGCGTGGTGGGCGGCGCGGGCAGCGGCAAAACCAGCGTGGCCATGCACCGCGCGGCATTCCTTATGTACCGCCGCAGGGATATACTGGACGCCAGCAAGATACAGATCATCTCCCCCAGCACCGCATTTTCGGAGTATGTTTCCAATGTACTGCCGGAATTGGGCGAAGAGAACATCCGCGCCCGCACCATGCGGGAGCTGGTGGAAAAAATACTCGGCAGGAAGGTGGAGCCGCTGGTAAAGCAGATGGAAAACTGCGATCCGGCCAACCTGCCCCTGCGCAATCAATCCGTGGAATACAAAACCGGCATAGAATTTTTGCGCAATTTGAAGGCCACGGCGGAATCCTTCGCCACCTTCGGCCCGAACTTCGGCAATGTGCGCATGGACGACCAGATTCTCATCCGCCGGGAAGAGCTGCGGCGCATGTACAAGAATGAATTCGCCCTGCTCACCCCCGCCCAGCGCATCGAGCGCATGAAGGCCACCCTGGAGACCCGGCTCGCCAGCTGGGAAGAAAAGCTGATGAAGCAATATGAAAAGAGCTTCGAGGGCAAATACAGCGGCAAGGAGCTGCGCTTCGTGGTGAAGATGGCCACGGCCCAGCGCCTGCAGGGCGTGCGCGCCCAGCTGCGCAAGTATACGAATGTGAACGGGTGGATGCTCCTTCAGGAAGCGATGAAGGATGCGCCGAAGATCCTGCGCGATACCTTCTTTGAAAACAAGGAAGCAAACCTGCTCTGGTGGGAGGACGCCGCAGCCCAGGCTTACCTGCTGGTGCGCCTCGGCTTCGTGCAGCCGGATAAATCCGTTTATCACCTGCTGGTGGATGAGGCGCAGGACTACTCCGAAACCGAGCTTGCCCTGCTGCACGCCTACTTCCCCAACGCCCGGGTAACCCTGCTGGGCGATCCCATGCAGCGCACCTGCCCCGGCATGCAGGCCTGCAGCCCGGAAAACTGGGGCGAATGCTTCGATTCCCCCGATGCGCCGGTGTTTACGCTGTCCCGCTGCTACCGCTCCACCCTGCCCATCACCCGCCTGTGCAACGCACTGTTGCCCGGCGGCGACCGGCTGAATCCCTTCGGCCGGGAGGGCGAGATGCCCATGGTGGCGCAGTACAGCGAAAAACTGCTGAAAGAAACCCTCGACCGCCTGCGCGCAGAGGGCCATTCCTCCATCGCAGTGATCACCCGCAGCCAGAGCCAGGCGGATTCCCTGTCTGCCAAGCTGGAGCGCGTATACCGCCTGGACGGCGGCGAGGAAGACCTCAATTACGAATCCAGCGATAATGTGGTAGGCTGCTACCACATGGTGAAGGGCATGGAATTTGACGCGGTGATCGTGGTATGGCCGGATGCGGAGCTTACCGACGGCGAGCGGAGGAGGCTCTACACCGCCTGTTCCCGCGCGCTGCACTCCGTCACCCTGCTGGGCGGCGGCAAGCTGATCAAGGAGTTGGGCATCGTACTATGATTACGGCAATTATCGGTGGCGGCGCTTCCGGGCTGATGGCGGCCTGCCTGCTCGCCCGGAAGGGCGGGAAGGTGATTCTACTGGAAAAGCAGAATCGCGTGGGCAGGAAGCTGCTCTCCACGGGCAACGGCCGCTGCAACCTTTCCAACCTGAACGCATCTGAAAAGGATTATTACGGCGATGCGCGCTATATCCGCGCCGCCCTCGCCGCCTTCAACCCTGAGGACGCCTGCGATTTCTTTGAATCCATCGGCGTGCTCTGCGCGGCGGATGAGGAGGGCCGGGTTTATCCCCTGAGCAACCAGGCGGCGGGCGTATTGGATGCGCTGCGCCTCTATGCGGCGGAGCATGGCTGCGATATGCGCACCGATTTCGCCGTTTCCCGCATCACGAAGAAAAAGAAATTCATCATCGAATCCGATGCCGGGCAAGTGCAGGCGGATAATGTGATCATCTGCTGCGGCGGGCTCGCCGCGCCGAAGATCGGCGGCTGCGGGGACGGGCACAGGCTGCTGGAAGCCTTCGGCCACAAAATTTCGCCCCGCCTGCCCGCCATCGCCGCGCTGAAAACCGACCCGGAGGCCGTGCGCGCCCTCAAGGGCATACGCATGCACGGGGAAATTTCCCTCGTATCCGATGGCAAAGTCCTGCGGAAGGAAGCCGGAGAGATTCTCTTCGGCGAGGGCAGCATTTCCGGCATCGCGGCCATGCAGCTGGCCCGAGCGGCGAATACCGAGGTCAATCGCGGCAGAAAGTGCTCGGCAGCGCTTTCCTTCCTGCCCGGCGCGGCCCCGGATTTCATCCGGAAACGCTGCGCCCTACTCCCCGACCGCACGATGGATGATTTCCTGTCCGGCATCCTGCCCAAGCGGCTCGGCCAGGTGCTGGCCAAGGCGGCGGGAATATCTCCACTCAGCATTCCCGCGAAAGAACTTACATCCAAGCAGCAAAGCGCGCTGCAAAATCTGCTCACCGGCTGGGAACTGTCCGTGAAGGGCAGCCTCGGCTTTGACCAGGCGCAGGTGACCTGCGGCGGCGCGGAGCTGAAGGATTTCGATCCTGAGACCCTTCAATCCCGGCTCGTGCCCGGCCTTTACGCCGCAGGAGAAGTGCTGAATGTGGACGGCGACTGCGGCGGCTTCAACCTGCACTGGGCCTGGGCCAGCGCTTACCTTGCAGCACGGGGGATTACGAGGGAGTGACGCTGGGGGCTTCCAGCCCCCAGACCCCCGGCTCAAGGGACATTGTCCCTTAAGAATCCCATGAACAAAAATCGTGCCGGACGGCGGCACGATTTTCAAGGAGAAATATACGGCGGCTTGTGGGCAAGCCGCCCTACAGAAGCCCATCAATCGAAACAGAATGTAGGGCGGGATGCCTCATCCCGCCGCTGTAATTATTTCCAGTGCTGCAAAGCAGCGCAATGCAGAGGTTTCCAAAGGGGATCATCCCCTTTGGCGGGGTCTGGGGCAGAGCCCCAGCGTAACCCCCAACGAGGTGTTTCCTATGATTCGTATACCGCAGATCAAGATTTCCCTGGACGATATTTCCCGTCCGCCCGAGCAGATTGCCGCCCGGGCGCTGCGGCTGCGCCCGGAGGAGATTATTTCGGCCCGCATATTCAAAAAATCCATCGATGCGCGGGACAAGCGGGATGTTCACTTCTCGCTGACGCTGGATGTGGAGGTGAAGCGCGTGCCGGCGCGGCTGCCCAAGGGCGCGGAAGTGCTGCCCGAAAGGAAGCCGGCTCCGGAGATCATTCCGGCAAGGCCCATGAAGCACCGGCCCATCGTGGCGGGCATGGGTCCGGCGAGACTGTTCGCGGCGCTGAAGCTGGCGCAGGCGGGGCTGAATCCGCTGGTGGTGGAGCGCGGCCGGGACGTGGATTCCCGGGCCAAGGATGTGGAAACCTTCTGGAGCGGCGGCGCCTTCGATCCCAGGAGCAACGTGCAGTTCGGCGAGGGCGGCGCAGGTACCTTCTCCGATGGCAAGCTCAATTCCGGCATCAAGAGCCCCTACAGCCGGGAAGTGCTGGAAACCTTCGTGAAAATGGGCGCGCCGGAGGAGATACTCTACCAGGCCAAGCCCCACATCGGCACCGACCACCTGCGCGCCGTGGTGCGCAATATGCGCATGGAGATCATCCGCCTCGGCGGCGAGGTGCGCTTTGAAACCAAGCTCGATGGCCTGCGCTTCTCCAACAACCAGCTCACCGGCGCGACGCTGAACGGCGAATTCGTGGAAACCAGCCACCTGATCCTCGCCATCGGCCACAGCGCCCGGGATACCTTTGAAATGCTGCACAGCGCGGGCATTTTCATGGAGCAGAAGGCGTTTTCCATCGGCGCGCGCATTGAGCACAAACAGATACTGATCAACCGCGCCCAGTATGGCCCGTCCGCCAGCCACCCGGCCCTCGGCGCTGCGGATTACAAATTGAGCTGCCACCTGCCTGACGGCCGCGCGGCCTACACCTTCTGCATGTGCCCCGGCGGCCAGGTGGTTGCGGCGGCCAGCGAGGCGGGCGGCACGGTAGTGAACGGCATGAGCCTCTTTGCCCGCGACGGCGAAAACGCCAACAGCGCGCTGCTGGTCTCCGTGGGCCCCGGCGATTTCGGCGGCGACGATCCCCTCGCGGGCGTGCGCTTCCAGCGGAAGTGGGAGCAGGCGGCCTTTGAGCTCGGCGGCGGCAATTACCGGGCTCCGGCCCAGCTGGTGGGCGATTTCATCGCCAACAGGCCCTCGGCAAAGCAGGGAAAGGTGAATCCCAGCTACTGCCCGGGCGTTACCTGGACCAACCTGGCAAAATGCCTGCCGGACTACGCCGCAGAGGACATGCGCGCGGCCATCCAAATCTTTGACCGGAAGCTGCGCGGCTTTGCCGACCCCGAAGCCGTGCTCACCGGCGTGGAGACCCGCTCTTCCTCGCCCGTGCGCATCACACGAAACGAAAAATGCTGCTCCCTCAGCCTGTCCGGCCTCTATCCCTCCGGCGAAGGCGCGGGCTACGCAGGCGGCATCCTCTCCGCCGCGGTGGACGGGATAAGGTGCGCCATGGCGGTGCTTGCGGAGGGGTGACGCTGGGGGGTAACGCTGGGGACGCTTAGGGCACTGCCCTAAGAACCCGCTTAAGGCTCCGCCTTAAGAATCCGCCAGGGGAAATGATTTCCCCTGGACCCCTCTGAAACGACGCTGCGCGTCGTGATATTATTATTTCTGCGCTGCGAAGCAGCGC
>JAFUPT010000125.1 GCA_017481065.1 Clostridia bacterium
TATGGAGCTGATGACCGGATTTGAACCGGTGCATTCTGCGCTTTAAAAATCATCACAATAGTCAGCTCCGCAGTCTTCGCATCGCATCCTGTAGTATCCGCCTAAATTTACAAGTACCTTATGCCTTGCGGTTTGGCGACAATAATTGCACGTTTTCATAATTATCTGACCCGCGCTGAGAAAGCCGCCGGCAACCTGATCCAGGGCATCGTCACTGATTATTTCATGGGAAGCGTTCTGTGCGTCCTGGTGGAATTTGTCGTTCTGGTTCATGGTTTTTTTCTCCTTGACTGTTTTCTGTTTATATATACGATGGAAACGGGGGAAAGGGCCAGTTTTTTCCATTATAACAAAAAATAGTTTTCGAGGCAACGAAAAAGAACCAACTTTTTTTCATTATAACAAAAATAGCTTTCAAGGCAATAAAAATAAAAAAGAACCAACCCATGCGGATTGGTTCTTATGGAGCTGATGACCGGATTTGAACCGGTGACCTCATCCTTAGCAACGAGGCGATATATTGACAAAGTTTTTGCTGCATCGGGTACAAAAGCGCAAGCCATTTCTCCAAACGAAGGAATCATCCTTTCCGCAGTAAGTGCAAATGATGATTCCGGGCGCATTGGCGCTGGCGCCGCCGGCCACATTCTCCAGAGCCGCATCGTTGATTTCCTGGGAAGAATTCTGTGCATCCCAGTGGAATTTATCGTTCTGGTTCGTGGGCTTTCCTCTTTGTTTGTTTTCTGATTCTATATACGAAGCAAGCGTAATTGTGTCTCAATCGGTTCCCTGAATTTCTGCCAGAAGTTTTGCGGCGTCTTCATCGCCCTGCTCAGCTGCCAGGGAGAACCATTTGGCGGCCTCTTCAAGATTCGGTTCCACAGCCTTGCCGTCATAATAATAGCAGCCCATGGCATACTGGCCGTAATCGCAGCCCTGTTCTGCGGAGAGAGAGAACCATTTCAAGGCTTCTTCGTAATTCTGTTCCACGCCTTCGCCCTTGTAATAGCTCCAGCCCACATCGTATTGGCCGTAATCATATCCCAGCTCGGCGGAACGCAGGAACCATTTGAAGGATTCCTCCAGGTCTTGTTCTACGCCTTCGCCGCATAAATACATTATACCGATGCGGTCCATGGACGGGGCATGATCCTGTTCGGCGGCAAGATGGAACCATTTGAGGGCTTCTTCGTAATTCTGTTCCACGCCTTTGCCCTTGTAATAGCTCAAGCCCACATCGTATTGGCCGTAATCATATCCCAGCTCGGCGGAACGCAGGAACCATTTGAAGGATTCCTCCAGGTCTTCTTCTACGCCTTCGCCGTATAAATACATTATACCGATTTGGTCAATGGACGGGGCATCATCCTGTTCGGCGGCAAGATGGAACCATTTGAGGGCTTCTTCATAGCTCTGCTCCACCCCGTCACCACTGTACAGGTTGCGTGCAAGGTTGTACTGGGCGCTGGCAAGGCCCTGTTCGGCGGCGGTGGTGAAAAGCTCCACGGCCTTTACCTGGTCCTGTTCCACGCCGCGACCGTTATCATAGCATATGCCCAGGCGATTGATGGATTTCAGGTGACCCTGTTCCGAGGCCAGCAGGAAGTATTCTATGGATTTTTCATACTCTCCGTTGCCATAGTAAGTGTCTCCGATGCTGAACAGTTCTTCGGGGTCGGTAATTCCGCTGATTTCGGCAAAGGAAGCGCTGCACAGCAATATCAGTGAAAAAAAGACAATGAACAGTTTTTTCATCAGACAGATCCTCCCTCAAGTTATATGGCTTGTATTCATTATAGCATTTTTAGGATAAAAAGAAAAGAGAAAATAAAAAAAGCCAACCATTTCTGGTTGGCAAGACGGTAATTCCGGAGGATTTGCCGTTTTTTCTGAAAGAAAAAATGCTGGAATCAAGCCTGATTCCAGCACCTTATGGAGCTGATGACCGGATTTGAACCGGTGACCTCATCCTTACCAAGGATGCGCTCTACCGACTGAGCTACATCAGCGCGTTGCCTTATCGTTTGACGCAAGATTGATTATACTACACCATCCGGAAAAATGCAAGTGTTTTTTTGCGATTTAACATTTTTAACCTGAATCGCAAAACCACTGCACATTCCCGGATGGCGCTTTGCCTCACAGCTTCAGCACATCCTCCGGCACATGCCTCAGCGCCTTCACCATCACCAGCCCCAGCACATAGCACACCACGAGCTCGCCCAGGGCCACCGTGCCCATGGAGGAGAGCAGCGCCGGCAGGTTCGTCGCGGCGCCGGGGGCGCGCACATATGCGAAATACACCACGGGGCCCACGATCAGCCCGTTGAAGATGGCGGGCATGGCGGCGGCAAGCAGGGGCCTGCCCCGCAGCTTCCGGGTTGCAATGGCCGCCAGCAGCGTGGCGATGGAGCCCAGCACCACATCATACCATATGCCGCCGCCCAGCAGGTTGGCGATCAGGCAGCCGATGAACAGGCCGGGAACCGCATCGGCAGCCAGAATGGGCAGCAGCGTGAGCGCCTCCGCGATGCGGAATTGCACCGCGCCGAAGCTCAGCGGCTGGAATACCACGGTCAGCAGCGCGTAAATCGCGGCGATCAGCGCCGCATGGGTGAGGGAACGGGTGGAATTCTTCATGGATTGGACCTTCCTTTCGGAGAGGCCGCAGCTGGTTCTGAAACAAAAAAACAAGCATGGCCCAGCCATGCTCAAACTTGCACCCACAGATTTTCATCTGCCGGCGCAACCTGGTTTTGTTTTTTCGGGGATGGTACATCCCGTCAGACAGGAGGGCTGCGAACTGTCTCAGTATTTATTTTGCAGATCTATTATAGCATGCTCCGCCGCTTTTGCAAGTTGAAAATTTGAAAATAGAATATTATTCAAGCGGATTCAATATTGGTTTGCTATAATATATCTAGAATATCATGATCGCGGGAGGGCATCCCTTGAAAATATTTGACGTACATGTGCACATCTTCCCCCACAAAATTGCGGAAAAGGCCGCCGGCAGCATCGGCGATTTTTATGATGGCCTGCCCATGCATGCCAACGGCATGCTGGAAACCGCGCTCAGCATGATGGATAACGCCGGAATCGCCGCCTTCGCCGCCCATTCCGTGGCGCTCACGCCCCACAATGTGGATCGCATCAATGAATTCCTCCTCTCGGCCAAGGCCCGGCTGGGCGCGCGCATGGTGCCCTTCGCGGCCATCCATCCCGAAATGGAGGATATGCAGGCAGCGGTGGATAAGATCGTGGCCCAGGGCTTCCAGGGCGTTAAAATCCATCCGGATATGCAGCGCTTCGCCGTGGATGATCCCCATGTGGCCCCCATGATGGAGGCCATCGCCGGAACCGGGCTGCCGCTGCTCATCCATTCCGGCGATTACCGCTATGATTTCGATGGCCCGCAGCGCCTGCTGAACCTGCGCAGGAATTTCCCCGGGCTCAATATGTTCTGCGCCCACTTCGGCGGCTGGAGCGAGTGGGACCGCGCGGTGGAGCTGCTGCCCGGAAACGGCATCATCGTGGATACCTCCAGCTCCCTCTATCACCTGTCTGCGGAGCAGGCAACCAAGGCCATCCGCCGCTTCGGCGCGGAAAATGTGCTCTTCGGCTCCGATTATCCCATGTGGGATCCCAAGGAGGAAGTGGAGCGCTTCATGCGGCTGGAGCTCAGCGATAAGGAACGGGAGGATATACTCTGGAACAACGCCGCCCGGCTCTTCCAACTGTGAAAAAACCCGCGCGCCCGGTTGACATTTTTTCGACATTGCTCCCGATCGTTTGACGCTGCCCCGCCGCTTGTGTATAATAAAATCAGCTATAATCTATTGTACGGGGAAAGGAGCGCATGATCGGATGGGACGCGCTGAAAATAGCAAGAATCTTGCAGCTAAGAAGTATAGAAAGGTTTCTGTGTGGAACTGGATGGGCACCCTCATCCTCTCCGCCATTCCCGGCGTGAATATCATCGCCATGATCCTCTTCATCATCTTCGCCAAGGCCCAGGCCAAGCGCAGCTATGCAGTCGCCATGCTGATCCTCATGCTGCTCGGCCTCGCGCTCACCTGCGCAGGCTTCATCCTCTTCGCCGAACAGCTCGCCGTCTTCGCGGATTGGCTCCGCAGCGGCCAGAAGATCATGGATTTCTTCGGCCAGGCCCCGGTGGTCTGACGCTAGGGAGACGCTGGAGACGCTGGGGAGACGCTGGGGACGCTGTCCCCAGACCCCTGCCAGGGGAAATGATTTCCCCTGGACCCCTCTGAAAGGCGCGCAATGCGCGCCAAAATAATTAGAAGGCACACGAAGGTGTGCCTTTTTTGTGAGGTTTCCAAAGGGGATCATCCCCTTTGGCAGGGTTCCAAGGGACAGCGTCCCTTGGTGGGGTTCTTAGGGGCAAAGCCCCTGAGCGGGGTTTGGGGCAGCGCCCCAATGCCTCTTCCGCCTCTCACAGCCCCACTTCCACCATGCCGCTGCTGCGCAGCTGCAGAATGTGGTCAAATCCCGCCGCCCGGGCCAGCTGGGCGGAGAGCTCGAAGCCGGTGTCCAGCGTGGGCGCGGAATGAGAATCGCTGTTGATGATGATCTCGCCGCCGTGCTCGCGGATGAAGGAGAGCAGCTCCGGCCGGGGATAGGGAATGCTGCGGTAGCCGCGGGCGATGGCTCCGGTATTCATCTCGAGGGGTTTGCCGCGCTCGATGGCGCAGAGGATGGCCTCCTTTGCGGGGTTCAGGTAGCGCGGGTCGGTCTCGTCAAAGTGCTTAAAACCCTCGTTGAATTTGCTCACAAGGTCGATGTGGCCGATGAACGCCGCATCCGATTTGGCGCACATCCGCGCCGCCTGCTCGAAGTAAGCCCGGGTGTAGGCGTAAAAATCCCCGCCGAATACATCGCGCACATAGCCCAGCATGTGGCCTTCGGTGTAATCCGCGCAGCAGTATACGCCGTCCTTCACAAACCAGTGGGTGGAATCGATGATGTATTCATAGCCCTCGTAATCCCGCCCTTCGTAGAGCGCATCCCGCTCCACGCCGAGTATGATCTCGATCTGTCCGGCGTATTTTTCCCGGATGCGCTTTACTTCTTCCCGGTACAGCGCCTCCTTCTCCATGGTGATCGGCACCAGCTCGTAGGGGGTCCAGCCGTGCACGGAAAAGCCGAGGGAAACAAAGCCGAGCCGGATGGCGGCCTGCACCATCTCTTCCACGGTATTCTTGCCATCGCAGAAGGTAGAGTGGGTGTGGGCGTTGGATTTGAGAAGCATAATTTACCTCCAAGTTCATTCTGCATACCATCATAGCCCCTTCAAATCCTCCTGTCAATCTTGCAAATGTTGGTTTAAAGTGAGATAATGTGTGGGGGTGATGTTATGCTTCAGGAAATCATCAGGAAATCAAAGCGCATCGTGTTCTTCGGCGGGGCAGGGGTCTCCACCGCGTCCGGCATCCCGGATTTCCGCGGCGCAGGCGGCCTCTTTCAGCAGAAGTACGGTGATCTCACGCCCGAAATGATGCTCTCCCAGTCCTTCTTCTATCTCCATCCGGCAAAATTCTTCGAATTCTACCGGGAACATATGCTCCACCCCGATGCAAAACCCAACGCCGCCCACAGGAAATTATTTGAACTGGAAAAGGCGGGCAGGCTGCGGGGAATCGTCACCCAGAATATCGATGGCCTCCATAAGGCCGCCGGAAACCGCCTCGTCTATGAACTTCATGGCAGCGTGCATGAAAATTACTGCATGGATTGCGGCCGCCAGTATGATTTGAACTGGCTCCTCTCCACCTCCGGAGTTCCCAAATGCGAAAAGTGCGGCGGCGTGGTCAAGCCCTGGGTGGTGCTCTACGGCGAAGCGCCGGATAAATACACCTGCATGGGCGCCTGCCGGGAAATCTCCAATTGCGATACCCTGATCGTCGCCGGCACCAGCCTCGAGGTCGAGCCCGCCGCCTCCTTCCTCGAATACTTCCATGGAAAGAACCTCATTGTTATCAACAAAGAGGAAACCAGGGCCGATTCCCGGGCTGCGCTGGTGATTCGCGGGGATATTGCGGAAGTGCTGGGGAATATCGAAATAAATTAACGCCGCTTACTATTCGAGATACCAAATATCTGGTATAATAAAGGATAGATATGCGCTTAAGGCTCTGCCTTAAGAATCCGCCAAGGGACGCTGTCCCTTGGAACCCTGCTCAGGGCGCTGCCCTGAGAACCCGGCAGGGGAAATGATTTCCCCTGCACCCCTCTGCAATGGAAATCGCGCCCGGAGCGGGCACGATTTCCAAAAAATAATTTCTCGAGCGATGCGAAGCATCGCTTACAGGGGATTCCAAAGGGAATCATTCCCTCTGGCAGGGGTTTGGGGACGGAGTCCCCAAAAAACGTTCCACAAAAATCTTAGGAGTGAATACACATGGATTTCAAGCTTTCCATCGCCAATGAAATTATTTCCGCAGCGGAATGCGCCTTCGGCGAGACCGGCCTCGTCGCCGCAGACATCGCCAACGCCCTCGAAATCCCGCCGAACACGGAAATGGGCGACTACGCCTTCCCCTGCTTCAAGCTGAGCAAGGCCCTGCGCAAGAGCCCGATGATGATTTCCGACGCCCTCGCCGCGAACATCCATGCGGATTACCTCGGCAAGGTGGAATCCGTGAAGGGCTATCTGAATTTCTTCATCGACCGCGCAACCTATGCGGAAAAGGTTGTGGAAGCGGTGCTCACCCAGGGCGAAAGCTACGGCAGCGACAACTCCGGCGCGGGCAAGACCGTTGTGCTGGACTATTCCTCCATCAATATCGCCAAGCGCTTCCACATCGGCCACCTGAGCACCACCATGATCGGCAACGCCCTGTATAAGCTGCACAAGTTCTTCGGCTGGAACGCCGTGGGCGTGAACCACCTGGGCGACTGGGGCACCCAGTTCGGCAAGATGATCGCTGCTTACAAGCGCTGGGGCGATCATGATACCGTGGCCAACGGCGGCGTGGACGAGATGGTGAAGCTCTATGTGCGCTTCAACACCGAAGCCAAGGAAAACGAGGCCCTCAACGATGAAGGCCGCGCATGGTTCAAGAAGATCGAGGACGGCGATCCGGAAGCCCTCGAAATCTTCAACTGGTTCAAGTCCGTCACCCTGAAGGACGCTGAGCGCGTCTATGATCTCCTCGGCGTGAAGTTTGATTCCTACGCCGGCGAATCCTTCTACAACGATAAGATGGAGCCCATCGTGGCAGACCTCAAGGCCAAGGGCCTTTTGAAGGAGGACCAGGGCGCGCAGATCGTGGACCTGGAGCCCTATTCCATGCCCCCGGCGCTCATCCTGCGCAGTGACGGCGCGACCCTCTACATCACCCGCGATCTCGCCGCCGCCAAGTACCGCAAGGATACCTATAACTTTGATAAGTCCCTCTATGTGGTTGCCTACCAGCAGGATCTCCACTTCCGCCAGCTCTTCAAGGTGCTGGAGCTGATGGGCTATGATTGGTACAAGGATTGTGAGCATGTCTCCTTCGGCATGGTTTCCTTCGAGGGCCAGGCCCTGTCCACCCGCGAAGGCCGCGTGGTGTACCTCGAGGACCTGCTCAGCACCTCCATCCAGAAGGCCCGCGCCATCATCGATGAAAAGAGCCCGGACCTGGAGAACAAGGATACCGTCGCCCGCCAGATCGGCGTGGGCGCGGTGGTGTTCTTCGCCCTGTACAACAACCGCATCAAGGATATCGATTTCCACTGGGATCGCGCCCTCAATTTCGAAGGCGAAACCGGCCCCTATGTTATGTACACCCACGCCCGTGCATGCTCCGTGCTGCGCAAGGCCGGTCAGTGCGATGCCGAGCCCAATTTCGCCGCGCTGTCCGATCCTGAATCCCAGGATGTGATTCGCGTGCTCGAGCAGTTCCCGGAGACCCTCAAGGCCGCCGTGAACAAGAGCGAGCCCAGCATGGTCACCCGCTATTCCGTGGATCTTGCCCAGGCATTCAACAAGTTCTACTATGAGCACAAGGTCATGGTGGATGATCTCGGCGAGCGCGCCGCCCGCATCGCCCTCACCAAGGCTGTTAAGCAGACCATCGCCAAGGCCCTCGATCTGATCGGCCTCGAGGCTCCGGAGCGGATGTAAGGGGGAGACGCCAAAGGGACTCTGTCCCTTTGGAATCCCTGCCAGGGGAAATGATTTCCCCTGGACCCCTCAGCAGGCACTGCTGCGCAGTGCAAAAAGAATATTTTTGCAAATCGCGCCGCCGTATGGCGCGATTTGCTTATACAGGGGTTTCCAAAGGGAATCATTCCCTTTGGCCGGGGGCTTGGGGGCGGGAAGCTCCCAACGGCGTCCCCCAGCGTATCCCCCCACGGAGGTACTATGAATCAAGATACTATGCTTCTGATCCTTGCAGGAACCCTGCTTGTGCTGCTGCTGGTGATCATCATCCTGCTGGCGGCCCAGAACAGCCGCATCCGCCGCGAGCGCGCCCAGCAGGAAAAGGGCGTGGACCGCCTGAACCAGGCGATGGGCCATTCCCTGCGGCAGATGGCGGAGCTTTCCGGCGCGCTGGACGCCCGCATGGAGGCGCTGACCCGGCAGAACGATGAAAAGCTCACGGAGATGCGCCGGGTGGTGGGCGAGAGCCTGGACGGCCGCCTGAGCCAAAGCTTCCGGGTGGTGAACAGCCAGCTGGCGGATGTGCACCGGGGCATCGGCGAGATGAAGGAGCTGGCAGCGA
This sequence comes from Clostridia bacterium, assembly GCA_017481065.1. Next base: position 8,733 of record JAFUPT010000125.1, read on the forward strand.
ACGTCACCGATCTCAAAAAAGTGCTCGGCAATGTGAAAACCCGGGGCGTCTGGGGCGAAATGCTGCTGAAAAATGTGCTTTCCCAGATGTTCTCGCCGGAGCAGTTCATCGAAAACGCCGCCATCCCGGCGGGCAGCCAGCAGCGGGTGGAATTCGCGCTGAAGCTGCCCTGCACCGATGGCGAAGCCCTGCTGCTGCCCATCGATTCCAAATTCCCGCAGGAGGATTACATCCGCCTGATGGATGCAGAGGATGAAATCCAGCGGGAAAAGTGCGCCAAGCTGCTGGAGCGCGCCGTGCTGGAACAGGCGAAAACCATCGCCGAAAAGTACATCCGCCCGCCGCAGACCAGCGATTTTGCCGTGCTCTTCCTGCCAGCCGAGGGCCTCTACGCCGAGGCCGCCCGCATTCCCGGGCTCATCGAAAAGGCGCAAACCAAGTTCCGCGTGCTCATCGCCGGGCCCGGCACCCTCTGCGCGCTGCTCACCAGTCTGCAGGTATCCTTCCGCACCTCCGCCCTCGAAAAGCGCAGCGGCGAAGTGCTGGAGCTCTTTGATGAACTCCGCACCGAGTTCGCCCGCTTCCAGGAAAGCATCACCCGCGCCCGCGGCCGCCTCAACCAGGCCGAGGCCGAGCTCGACGCCATGGAGGCCCGTGCCCGGAAGATCGGGAAAAAATTGATGTAAGGGGAGACGCCGGGGCGCTGTCCCGAACCCCGCCAGAGGACGCTGTCCTCTGGACTCCTGCCAAAGGGGATGATCCTCTTTGGAAACCTCAAAAAAAGCACACATTTGTGTGCCTTTTAATTATTTTGGCGCGCGATGCGCGCCTTTCAGAGGGGTCCAGGGGAAATCATTTCCCCTGGCGGATTCTTAAGGCGGAGCCTTAAGCAGGTTTCCAAAGGGAATCATTCCCTTTGGTCGGGGGTCTGGGGGCGGATAGCCCCCAGCGTCTCCCAGCGTCTCCCAGCATTTCCAGCGTCCCTCCTAGCGGATTCCCTCCAAAATCCCGATCCACTCCGCGCAGGCGGCGGCATGCACCAGGCGCATGCTGGAGGGCCGGGTGTCCGCAATGGCGGCGTCCAGCCGGACGAGGCAGGAAGAAACGCTGCCGCGCAGCATATCCACCGCCGCATGGCCGCTGAGCGCATTCAGGTTGTTGAGCACCCGCTGTCCCTGGGTTTTGTATACGCTCAGCAGCGCCCGCAGGGAGGAAGCATCGGTATCCCCGGCTTCCAGCGCGGCAGCCAGGCTCCCGGTCTCCCCGGCCTGCGCGCGCAGGAAGGCCACCGCGTCCGTCACCGCCGCCAGCTCCGCCGCGCTGCCCTCTAATTTCAGGGTCAGCCCTGCGGCGCTCCGGGAAAGCGCGCCCTCGGAATCAGCGCCGCCCATCTCCCGCACAACGGCGTATGCATTTCCATCCTTCAAAATCAGCCCCGCGCCGCCGGCTTCCGCGCAGCGCGCCGCCAGAATCCGCGCCTGCAATTCATCTCCGCAGCGCTCCTCAATGATGAAATGCGCCTCCAAGCCCTCCATCCGCAGCTCCGTGGAAATGGGCGCCTCCGCAGAAGCCTCCTCGCTCTGCATTCCCGGCAGCGCGGGCAGGGATACGGCGTATACGAAAATCATCGTTAGAAGCAGCGCCAATGCCAGCGCCAGCACGCTGGGGCGGGCTTTTCGGATTTGAATGGTATTCATACTATAGAAAAAACACCTCCCGGCGCTTCATTCTATGCCGGGAAGTGTTTCATTATTCAGTATTTCCAAGGCCCGCGCCCTGTCCCGGGCCAGCTGGTTTTTCAATTCCTCCACCGAGGGAAATTTTTCCTCCCTCCGCAAAAATGCAGCGGTATCGATGGATGCGCGCAGGCCGTAAATATCCCCCTGGAAATCGAAGATGTGGGCCTCGATGGTGGGCGCGCCATCCGGCACGGTGGGGTGGTGGCCGATGTTCAGCATGCAGGGCAGCCGCTTTCCATCCAGGCAAAACCACGCGGCATACACGCCGTTTTCCATCTCCGGAACCGCGTCCGCCTGCAAATTCGCGGTGGGGAAGCCGATGGTCCTGCCCAGCTGCTTGCCGGGCACGATAACGCCTTCAATCCTCACAGCAGCCTCACCTCCGGCTCCGGCAGTTTCAAATCCACGATGAAGCGGCGGATCATTTCGTCCCACAGCGCCCAATCGTGCTGGCCGGGCAGCATTTCAAAGTGGTAATCAATGCCCGGCTGCTGCTCCAGGAAGGCCCTGGATTCCAGCACCGTATCCTTCAAAACGTCCCCGTCCCCGCAGGCCTGCCAGATTTTCAGCGGCGGCTTATCCGGGTTCGCGGCGTTTTTCTCAATCTGCATATCCGCATCGATCAGGCCGTCGCCGAAGGAATTGTGAATCATGGCCTGGTTCCGGGGAGAGGGCGGGCGGTACTCCAAATGCGCGCCGGAAAACGCGCCGATTGCCGACCATTTCTCCGGATACCGAAGCCCCAGCTTCAGCGCGCCGCAGCCGCCCATGGAGCAGCCCGCGATGAAGTTTTCCTCCCGTTCGCCGCTCAGGGGAAAGCAGCCGCGCATCACCAGCGGCAGCTCCTCCGCGATGAAATCCCTGTAATTCTGGCCGTGGGCCATGTTTTCGTAGCAGCTCAGCGCGCCGTCCGGCATGATCACCGCCAGCCCCGCCTGCAGGGCGTAGCGCTCCACAGCCGTCCTGCGCATCCAGCTGGAAAAATCATCGCCCATGCCGTGGAGCAGGATCAGCGCGGGCAGGGGCTTCCGGGCAGAACCCGCGTGCTTCGGCAGCGGCAGGATCACGTTTGCGCAGGTGTACTTTCCCAGCGCTTCCGAATAGAAATTGATCTGATTTACAGCCATGCTCTCTTCCCTTTCCGAATCTCATTCAATTATACTCCGGAAAGCGCGCCTGCGCAACATCTTGCGCAAACTATGACGAACAATCAATATTCCTTGGGTGAATTCGGGTTTTTCCGCCGCAGCCGCAGCTTTCATGCTATAATATATGCGTAAAACCATATTCCCCAAGGGAGGTTATCAAATGAGCGAAAATAACGGGCGCAAGCTCGAAAATATCGAAGAAACTGTGGAAGTGAAGGAAAAGCCCGCCCGCAGGCCGAAGAAGAAAAAGCGCAGGAAGGGCCGCGTTTCGGTGCGCCTCGCCGCGCTGCTGGTGGTGGTATCCATGGCCTTCGGCATCATTGTGGGCTACGCGGTGGGCCGCGCCACGGCCACTGCCCGCCTCAGCGCAGCCGAGCAGCGCATCAATGAACTCACCGATGCCACCGAGGAAGCCGGCCGCACGGAAATCGATGTGTTCACCGATTCCATCTCCGCCGAAAACCGCGCCGCATTGGCCGATCTCTCCGGCATGAGCATGCAGAGCTCGGAAGAAAATGTCTTCCTCGGGGAAGAAGGGGAGGATGTATTCACCGGCATCAGCGAATCCGTGCTGGCCGATCCCGTGGTTGTAGCCGAATTCAATGGCGGCTCCATCATGAGCGATGAGGTCAGCAGCGAATATAACCAGCGCCTCACCGGCTATATCTTCTCCGGCTACACCGAGGAAGAAATCGCCGCCAAGCTGCTGGATGAAGTGATGCAGGATATGGTGGCCGGGCGCGTGCTCAAGGCCCAGGCTGAAAAGCTCGGCCTGCTCACCCTCACCGCCGCCGATACCCAGCAGATCGCCGCCCAGGCCCAGGCCGAATACGATGCTGAAACCGAACTCTACAAGAGCTTCGTCTATGTGGACGGCATGACCGATCTGGAAGTCGTCGCCGCCGCCCAGGCCTTCCTGGAGGAGAGCGGTGGCGTGAACCTGGAGAGCATCCGCGCAGGCATTGAGCAGGATTGGTGGCAGCAGAAGCTCAAAAACGAGGTCGTGAAGGATGTGCAGGTGGGCTCCACCGAAATCCTCGCCGCCTACAATGCCCGGTTGGATGAGCAGAAGGAGAGCTTCACCGCCGATCCCGCCGAGTTCGAAGCCGCCCAGAAGCGCGGCGATGTGATCCTCTACAACCTCTCCGGCTACCGCGCCGTGAAGCCTCTCTTCATCCGCATGAGCGATGGCCTCGCCGGTGAAGCCGCCGAGCTGCAGGGCGCGCTGGAGCTGCTCGGCTCCGATGGCGACGCCGCGCAGGCTGCCGAAATCCAGGCCCGCCTCGATGAATGCTATGCCTCCGTCGAAGCCCAGGCACAGGATGTGCTCAGCCGCCTCAGCGCGGGCGAGAGCTTTGATTCCCTGCTCGCCCAGTATGGCGATGGCACAGGCGTCTGCTATGTCAAGGCCGGTTCCGCCAGCCTGCCCGCCGAAGTGGTCTCCGTCGCCATGGAAATGACCGCGCCCGGCCAGCTCTCCGCCATCATCCGGGTGGAAAACGGCGTGTGCATCCTCCAGTATGTGGGCGAAGTGCAGGGCGGCGCAGTGGATATGGCAGCTGTATATGATGCCATCACCGCAGAAGCCCTCGCCGAAGCCCAGGATATCGCCTACGAGGCCCAGGTCACTGCCTGGCTTGAGGAAGCCGCTCCGAAGTATTATCCCGAGCTGATGAGCTGACGGGGAAGGCGCTGCTCCCCTGGAAAACTCTGTATAAAAAATCGACCTCGCTCCGAGGTCGATTTTTTCTTCAATTCAAAGGCTTCCAAGGGGGAATGATTCCTCTTGGCAGGGATTTTTAAGTGGCAGCGCGCCTCACTTGAACAACACAAAATACAATACCAGCACCGCCACGGAAGCCACGCAGGCAACTATGCCCACGGCCAGGCCAGAAACGGCATATTCATCGCCGAACTGGGCGTTCTGCACGATTTCGCAGCGGGCAATACCGATCATGGTGAGGCCGATGGAGGATGCAACCAGCGCGGCAATGCCCACGATTGCGCCCACGGTGGAATTGATGATCACGCCGAAGGTGCATAGCGCGGAAAAGACCGTAAGCAGGAATGAAAAAATGGAAAGCATGAAGCCTGCAACGGCGAGCCGGTTCATTTTAGAATGCATGGTGAAACCTCCCTAGGTTAGTTATCTCTATTATATCATATTCCGCCCCGCAGCCCTATTAACAAACTGTGAATTTCACTCCGGATTCCGGGAAATTGCAATACTTTCCCCTGCGCGCAGCAGGCATAGCTGGATTTCGCCCACCTCGATTCCGGTGATGCGCTCCAGCGCCAGCGCGTAGAGGCGCAGCTGGTCGCGGTAGCGGCGGGTGAGCGCCTCCGCATCGCCGGCGCGGTCGGTTTTGAAGTCCAGCAGTATCCATTTGCCGCCCTCGATGAAGCAGCAGTCGATGGTGCCCTGCACCAGTATTTCCTCTCCGGAATATCCGCCTGCCTCCTCGGGGGTGAGGGCTTCCGAGATCCGCATCAGCACATTGAAGGGCCATTCCCGCTCCACATGATCGGATTTCAGCATCCGCTGCCCGGTTTCGCCCGCGAAAAACTGCCTGATCGCCGGGGGATACACTGCCTCCCGCTGTGCCGGCGTGATGCGGCCGCAGTCCTTCAGCGCATCCAGCTGCCGCCGTAGCTCGGCGGATAGCGCGCGCTCGTTCAGGTTCCGCAGCTTGAGCAAATCCAGGCTCTGCATCGCCCGGTGGTAGGCCGTGCCGCGCTCCGCGCCGCTCATCTTCCCGGCATTTTCCGAAAGGAAGGCCGGGCGCTCCACCAGGGTTTCCGGGGCGTCCGGGGCGGAAAGCTCCCGCAAAAGCCCTGTCACCGTCAATTTCAGCGGCTGCCGCGCCGCGGCGGAATCGGGGTACTGCCAGAGCAGCGCCTTCAAAAGCTCCCCATCCATGGGGGCCTCCGGCGCAATGTCTTCCATAATTTCCGGCGCTTCAATGGAAAGCCCGCTGTGGGGAATGATGGGGTAATCCGCGCCCAGCGCCGCCATGATCACATCCAGATGGCAGCCCGCCGCCATGGGCGCATGCCCAAGCGCCGCCCACTTGGCCTTTGCGGCTTCAATGCTGCGCACGCTGCCGCTCAGAACCAGCCTGTCCTTGGCGCGGGTGAGCAGCACATACAGGATGCGCAGCTCCTCCGCCATGTCCTCCCGCTTTTCCCGCTCGGCAATGGCCAGCTGCGGCAGGGTCTTGCGCCGGGATTGCAGCTCCGGATCGCAGTACAGGCAGCCCAGCCCCAGGTCGCGGTGCGTGCTGAGCGCGCCGGAGCGCGCCCCTGCGCCGTAGCGCCGGGAAAGCATCGCGCCGAATACCACGGGAAATTCCAGACCCTTGCTCTTGTGCACGGTCATCAGCCGCACCACATCGTCGTTCTCGCCCAGTATGTGCGCGTCGTCGCCATCGCCCCGGGCCTTCAATTTTTCCACATGGGCCAGGAAGCGGGTCAGCGATCCGGAAACCGCGCCATCGTAGGCTGCGGCGTTCTGGCAGAGCCGGTTCAGGTTCGCCCGACGCTGCTCGCCGCCGGGCAGGGCGCCCGCGCAGTCCGAAAGGCCGCTCTCATCAAATACCGTGCGGGTGAGTATGCCCAGGTCGCTGCTCAGGCTCATCAGCCGCCATTTTTCCAGCCGGGTGAAGAAGGCTTTCAGCTGCCTGGCAGTTTCATTTCCCAGCTCGGCGTAGGCGATGGCTGCGTCCACGAAGGGCACATCCGGGTTCGCGATGCGTATCTCCGCCAGCTCCTGCATGCTGAGCCCCACCACCGGGGACCGGAGCACGCCGATCAGCTCCACATCGCTCCTGCGGTTGGCAGTCAGCTTCAGCAGATTCAGCGCCAGCGCGATCTCTACCGATTCATAAAATTCCTCGCCGCCATCGGCAAAGGCCGGTATGCCCTGCTGGGTGAGCACCGCCGCCATCCTGCTGAGCACGCCCCGCTTCGTGCGGGTGAGCACGGCAAAATCCCGGTATCTCAGCGCCGGGTCTTCCTGCATCAGCGCCCTTATGCGGCCCGCGATCAGCATTGCCTCGCGCTCGCAGGCCTTCATCTCCTGCGCCGCCTCGTCCTCAGCATCGGGGGCTTCCAGCAGGTGAATCTCCACCTCGCCGCCGGCCAGCTCCCCGTTTCCGGGGTTCAGCCGGGCCAGTTCATCATAGATGATTTCGCTGTCGCCGCCCTGCATTACCCGCTCAAATACCCGGTTCACAAATTCCAGTATCCCCGGCCGGGAGCGGAAATTCCGGGTCAGCGGCAGCAGGACCCCGCCCTCGCCGCGCCCATAGCTTTCATATTTTTCCAGGAAGAGCCGCGGCTCAGCCTGGCGGAAGCGGTAGATCGATTGCTTCACATCGCCCACCATGAACAGGTTGTCCCCGCGCACGATGCGGCTCACCAGCGCCTCCTGCACATCCGATGTATCCTGGTATTCATCCACGAAGATATAATCGTAAGTATTTTTCAGGGCCTGCGCGCTGTCCTTATCCTCCAGCGCCCTGAGCGCCCTGTGCTCCAAATCCGAATAGCTCAGAGCGGAAATTTCCGCCTTGCGCTCGTCGTAGATTTCCCGGGCCCGCAGCGCGATCCTGCCCAGCGCGGCCCATTCCGGACGCAGCTTTTCCGCGTCGCCGAGCGCCGTGCCCAGCTCCAGCGTGCGCAGGCCGATCTTCTCCAGCGCTGCCTTTGCATCCAGCCGCAGCTTCTTCACTTCCTCGCCGATGGGCTTATCCTTCTTCTTGCTGATGGCCGCCTGCTTGAATTCCGAAAGCGCGCGGTAGAGTTCATCGTAGGAATCGATGGCCTGCATCTCCTCCAGCGCAATCAAATCCTGCTCCAGCGCGGCGGCGTAATTGCCGTTGCAGTCGGGGTGCTCCAGCGCCATCCGGCTCAGCAGCTTGGCGCGGCCGATCTCCGCCCTTGCGGAGCGCAGCATTTCATCCAGCCACAGCCCGCGCATTCCCTCGTCGGGATTGCAGGCCCTGCGGAGCCATTCCTCCGGGTCCGGGCGCTCATCCAGCGCGTAAACCAGCTTCTCCGCCATGGCGCGCACGCCCTTGGGACCGCGCGCATAATCCAAAAGAAGCAATTCTTCACTGGGTTCGGCGTAGGCTTCCTCGATGGCCTCGTCCAGCGCCTCGTCCAGCAAGCGTCGGGCCTCTGCGTCGTCCAGCACGCGGAAGGCCGGGTCCACCCCCGCCGATTCAAAGTGCGTCCGCAGAAAATCCGAGCAGAAGCCGTGCAGCGTGGTAATCATTGCCCGCTCCATCAGCAGCTGCTGTGCCCGGCAGTTCTCGTCGCCCTCTGCGGCGCGCTTGCCCAGCTCCTTTTTCAGCTTGGCGCGCATGTCCGCCGACGCCGCACGGGTGAAGGTAACGATCAGCATGCGGTCAATCCGCGCGCCCCCGGCGATCAATTCCAGCACCCGGCTCACCAGCACCGTGGTCTTGCCCGAGCCCGCCGCCGCGCTCAGCAATATGTTGCTGCCGCGTTCCTCGATCGCCCGCCGCTGTTCAGAAGTCCACTGCATTTCCGTCACCTCGCTTATATTGAGAACATGGTATCACAGATTCGGGGCTTGCGCAAGGGGAGGGGGAGGTTGCGCTGGGGGCTGTCCGCCCCCAGACCCCTGACCAAAGGGACAGTGTCCCTTTGGAAACCCCAGAAAAAGGCACGCATACGCGTGCCTTAAAAAATATTGGGATAGAAACAAAGGCTTCTCTTTGAGGAGAAGCTGTCATGCGCAGCATGACTGATGAGGTGTCGGTTCCCTGCAAAAAAGGAAAAGCCGTAGGGCGGGATGCCCACATCCCGCCGTGGCGGAGGAAGAGAGTTCCCGTTGAACGGAACACCTGCTGACGGGCGATCACACAGGATCGCCCCTACAAATGGTTTCTCCAAAATAAAAGGCACGCAAATGCGTGCCTTTTGTGCCGGGTCCAGGGGGAGGCTCTCCCCCTGGCAGGGGTTTGGGGACAGCGTCCCCAACGGGGCAGTGCCCCTTTGGCAGCGTCCCCCGCGTCTCCCCAAACGTTTTCTTTTATGCGGCGGTGATGCCGAAGTTCTCGTAGAAATATTCCACGTTGGCTTCCGCTACCCATGCGTCCACCTGCGCGTAGTAGGTTTCTTCCAGCTTGTCGGAGAGGGCGCTGGATTCAACGGTTTCGCGGATATCCTCCAGTGCAACTGCGCCGGGGGCGATGTCCTTCAGGTAGTAAACGATATAAGCGCCGTAGCTGCCGTAGGCGGGCTCGCTGATCTGGCCGATTTCGGCGATGGACATGGCGGCCTGCTGGAAGGCGGCGTCATAATTGTTGGAATCGGCGGAAACGGCGTAGCCCATGCTGGCGTAAGGCTCGTTCATCATGCCGGGATCGGTGTTGTACTTTTCGATCAGCTCTTCGATGGAAGCGCCGGCCTCGAAGGCAGCCACAACTTCCTCAACGGTGGGGGTCAGCTGGGCGTACAGTGCCTCGATCTGTGCGGCACAGGCGGCGATATCCGCGTTCACATCCTCGATTGCGCGGGTTTCGGCGGCTTCCTCGCCCTCGACGGGGTTCTCGATGGCTTCCTTTTCGGCGTTCAGGGTATCCAGCTGGGTCTGCAGCTGGCTGTACAGGGCGCTCTGCTCATCATTGAAGCCCACCAGCACCTGTTTCACTGCGCGGTAGCCCTCGGGGATATAGGCTGCGGCGCCGCTGGCATAATCGCTGCCGAAAGCGGCGGGACTATCGGTGTAGTAGGACTGGTCGTCGGCAACCATGGTCTCGTACTTCGCCTGCACATCCTCTTCGGTGATGGCCACATCCTTGGTCACCATATCATACAGGGCGGCCAGGGCCAGTTCTTCCTTCATGGAAGCCAGGATGGTTTCATAATCCATGCCGGTGCTTGCCCAGTAGGCTTCGGCCTCGGCGCGCATCTCATCGGTGATTTCTGCGGCGTCCGGATAGTAGTAGCTCAGGTAGTATTCCACATAGCTCTCCATGGTGATGAGGGCTTCCTCCTCCATGGCGGCGATTTCTTCCTCGCCCATCTGGTCCAGGCCCAGCTCGGCGGCCTTGGCCTTCAGCACGCCCGTTTCAACGGCGGTGGCCACCAGGTCCTGCTTCAGCAGGTCTGCCAGGCCCATGCCTTCCAGGTCGATGCCATAGCTGGAATACTGGGCTGCCTGGGCGTCATATTCCGCCTGCAGGTCCGCCAGCCATACCACGCCGTCCTCGCCGTAGGTGGCCACAACCTGCGCGGCATAGAAGGGATAGTACTTTTCCACCTGGGCCTGCAGCTCGGCAATCTGGGCGTTTGCGGCGTCCAGCTGGGCCTGCAGGTCGCTCTCGGCAAATGCGCCGGCACAGCAAAGTACCAGTGCCAGGCACAGGCAAAGAATCTTGCGAATGTTCATGCTTTGTTCCTCCAGTTCTTCTTCTAGGGCATAGCCCAACGCAGTTGATTATAGCACACGATCTTTACTTTCTCAACGCCGCCGGCCCGGATTTCGGCGAATGTTTGAAAATTGTTCACAAAGTCCGGGAGAGGGAGGCGATGGGGGATTTCAGCCCCAAACCCCTGGCCAAAGAGACAGTGTCCCTTTGGAAACCCCAGAAGGGCAAATCGCGCCGGACGGCGGCACGATTTGTAAAAAAATATAAGGCGCGCATTGCGTGCCTTATACAGAGGGGTCAAGGGGAAATCATTTCCCCCTGCGGGGTCTGGGGCAGGGCCCCAGCAGGAGTCCAGGGAACAGCGCCCCTGATCGTCTCCTCGCCTCATCCTCAATCCCGGTAAATCTCGCATTTCAGCACATCCCCATCCACATAGGTGGAAATGCGCAGCGGCGCGCTGCCGGTATTGCGGAAGGAAAAATCGGTGCCGTTGGAGTAATCGGTGAGTATGGCGTCGTTGGAGCTGGAAACGTAGCTCTGGTTGTAGCGGCTGCCGTAGGTGGATTTTTCCACGATGGCCACGCCGTCCAGGTTCTTCACGGCCAGCCAGATCACGCTGGCCACCTGCGCCACGCCGCCGCCCACAACCTCCACGCCGCGCCCGTTCACGGCGATTTCATAGCCGTATTTCTCGCTGCGGGGTCCCACGCTCTCATTGAAGGAGAAGAGATCGCCCTCGGAGAGCACGGTATCATTGATGCTGCTCGCGGCGTTGAGTATGTTGCCGTACAGGGCCTCGCTGCCGTCAATCCAGATGGAAGCGCTGGCCACGGGCCTGCGGGTTCCCTGCCATTCGAGGGAAATTTCCTCCTCCTGCAGGCTGATGGAGCAGTAGAGGTGGCTGTCGGTGGTCCACATCTCGATGTACATATCGTCCTCGTAGTTCACGAAGGAGAAATCCGATCCGGAATTGTAATCCACCATGATGGCCTCGCTGCCGCTGGATACATAATCCCCGGTGAAGCTGTCGCCATAGAAATGCAGCTCGGTAAATTCCACATCCATCCTGAGCTGGTTCAGCGCCATGTACAGCGTGGAAGCCACCTGCGCCGCGCCGCCGCCAATCACCTGCACGCCGCGGCCGTTCTTCGCAGCCTCGTAGCCGTATCTTTCGCTCCGGGGCCCCACCGCATCGTTGAAGGAAAAATCCTCCCCGTAGCGCACCAGCATGCCGCTGATGGAGCTGGCCGCCAGCTCAATGTTGCTGCGCATGGCGTCCGATCCGGATATGGGCGTCCGAACATATGCGCCGCGCTCTGCAAGGGCGCAGGGAGCGGAAAGGCACAGCGCCAGAATCAGAATTATCGCCGTCAATCGCTTCATATTCTGCACCTCTTTCCAATTTATTCTGATCCTTTGACGAAGAATGCAGGGAAGAAGTTCCCCCTGTTCACGCGCTCAAATAGATCTCCTCGTAGGCCGCGTCCTGCTGGATGGTGAGCCGGTTCAGCTTCGCCATCTCCAATACGGCGAGGAACATGGTGATTACCTCCTCGCGGCTGTAATCCTCCGCAAAGAGCTCCACGAAGCGGAAGCTGCCGCCCCGGAGCCTGCGGGCGATGCGCACCATGCAGCCCGCCACGGTGAAATGATCGCGGTGGATTTCGCGGCTGGCCATCTGCTCGCTGCGGGCATTGGCCTCGGCGCGCTCCAGAACGCGCATGAAGGCCTTCGCCAGCTTGCTGAGCGTGAGGCCGGTGATTTCAATGTTGGGCGGGGGCAGGGGATATTCCTCCGGCAGCTTGGTCATCAGCGCGCGGGCTTCTTCCTCAAGCTGGTGCATGCGCGCGGAAATTTCCTTGAATTGCTTGTATTCCGTCAGCTGGCGGATCAGCTCCTCCTCGGGGGAGAGGGCGCCCTCCTCCTCGGGCTTGGGCGGCTTGGGCAGCATCGCCCGGGATTTGATCTCCAGCAGGGTTGCCGCCATCTGCAAAAATTCGCTTGCGGAATCCATGTCCAGCTCGTCCACCAGCTTCATGTGCTCCATGTACTGCTCGGTAATTTCGCTCACGAAAATATCCTGTATGTCCAGCTTGGCATTGGAAATCAGGGTCAGCAGCAGGTCCAGCGGTCCGTCAAACTGCTTCAGTGATACTACATAGGGCATAGCAATCCTCCATCAGGCCAGTCCAAGCATGTGCAGCAGGGCGTACAGCGCGGAACCCACGCCGTTGATTGCGCCGTTGCACAGCCAGCCCAGCACCCGCCCGCCGATGGGCGTGATCAAAAGAATGATCATCACCATGTGCGCGCCCTGGCGAATCCGGGGATTGTTGTAGGGCGAGCGGCTCAAAAGCGCGTTGTGCAGCACATGGCTGCCGTCCAGCGGCGGGATGGGAATCAGGTTGAATACCGCCAGGCAGATGTTCACTTCCACAAAATACTGCAGCATTTCAAAGATGTAGCCCGCCACCTTGCCCCAGATGGGCGCAATCACATAATCCGCCATGTAAGGCGCATTTTTGATGATGAAATCAAGGGGCAGCGCATATTCACTGCTGAAAAAGAGGCGGCTTCCCTCGTAATCAAAGAGGAACATATCCCCAAAAGAGGACGGGTTCACCGGCAGCGTGGAGAGCGCGATGAGCACCGCCACCGCGCAGATGATGTAGCTCAGCAGAAACAGCGCCAGGTTCATTGTGATGCCCGCGAGGGAAACCAATATGTCGTCCCGCCGGGGATTTTTGTAATTCCTGGGGTTCACCGGCACCGGCCTGGCCCAGCCGAAGCCCAGCACCGCCATCATGATCGTGCCCACCAAATCCAGGTGCGCGGCGGGATTCAGCGTCATGCGGCCCATCATCCGCGCCGTGGGATCGCCGCATTTGTTCGCCGTCCAAGCGTGGGCCCATTCATGGATGGAAAGCGCCATTACCCGCGCCGGCAGCGCCAGCAGGAAAAATATGATGGTGGCCTTGGGATCGGAAATCAGGGATTCGATATAGCTGAACAATTTGGATACTCCTTATGAATGGTAGATAAAGGGCCCGGAGGGGCAATCCTCCCCTTTTAAGTATTACCCGCATTATACCCTTTTTTTCCTTATTATGCAAGCGCACGCCCTTGCCCACCATCCTTAACCAAATCGCAAAGCTTTGGATGGGCAATTGTAAGGATTCCCACCTTAACAACGGGAAAGAAGTGTGCTATAATAAAACCATATTTCTCGAAGTATGTAACAAAAGAGGTTGACGGAATGGTCTTTTCGAGCCTGTCCTTTCTGCTGTACTTTTTCCCCATCGTATTGATTCTCTATTTCATCCGCAAGGATCTGAAATGGCGCAACGGCGTGCTGCTGGTATCGTCGCTGTTTTTCTATGCCTGGGGCGAGCCCATCTGGATCATCGCGATGGTGGCGTCCACGGCGGTGAACTATTTCTGCGCCCGGAAGATGGTGCGGGTGAAGGGCAAGCGCGCCCGCAGGAAATGGATGATACTCGGCGTCGCCGTATCGGGGGCGCTGCTTTTCGTGTTCAAATATGCCTCCTTCATGCTCAATTCCCTGCTCGGCGTCTTCAGCCCCTCGCTGAAAATTCCGGTGCTTGAACTGCCCATCGGCATCTCCTTCTACACCTTCCAGGTCATCACCTACACCGTGGATGTCTACCGCCGGAAGATGCGCCCGCAGAAGAAGTTCAGCCGCCTTCTGCTCTATGTGTGCTGCTTCCCGCAGCTCATCGCCGGCCCCATCGTGCAGTATGGCGATATTGCCGAGCAGATCGGCCGCCGCGAATCCACGCCGGATGGCTTCTCCAAGGGCATGCAGCGCTTCATCGTGGGTCTGGGCAAGAAGGTAATCTTCGCCAATATCTGCGGATCGGCCATGACGGCCATGCCCCTCGCCGGCGGAAGCGCGCCCCTCACCGTGGCCGGCGCATGGTACGCCGCCCTGCTCTATACTTTGCAGATTTACTTCGATTTCTCCGGCTATTCCGATATGGCCATCGGCCTGGGCCATATCTTCGGCTTCACCTATAAGGAAAACTTCGATCATCCCTATTGCTCCACCAGCGTCCGCGAATTCTGGCGCAGGTGGCACATCTCGCTGGGCAGCTTCTTCCGGGATTACATCTATATTCCCCTCGGCGGCAACCGCCGCGGCCTGGCCCGCACCGTGTTCAACACCCTCGTGGTCTGGACCCTCACCGGCTTCTGGCACGGCGCGGCGTGGACCTTCCTTGTCTGGGGCTTCTATTACGGCGTGCTGCTCACCATCGACCTGCTGGGCGGCAGGAAGATTACCGCCGTGCTGCCCAAGCCCGTCAATTGGCTGATCACCATCGTGCTGGTTATGATCAGCTGGATGATCTTCTATTATCCCACCCTCGGCCAGGCATTCAGCCATATCGGCGCAATGTTCGGCCTCGGCGGCGTATCCTTCATGGATGCGGCGGCGCTGCAAACCATCAAAACCTATTCCGTGTTCCCGGTTCTGGCCTTCGTGGCCAGCCTGCCGGTGGGAAATTTCGTGCAGAAGCTGCTCTCCGCCCGCCTGAATCCCCGCGCCATCGAGCGGCTGAAGCTCATCTGGCTGAGCGCTGTGCTGGTGCTGAGCGTGCTGTTCCTGGTAGGCCAGTCCTACAATCCCTTTATATATTTCCAGTTCTGATCCCCGGAGGATACCAATGAAACGCAAAACATCTTTCGCCGTGGCAATCTGGTGGGTGCTGGCCTGCGCCATCGCGGGCATTTTCCTGATGTGCACCTCCGAGAAGGAGAGCCGCGTTTCCGAGGCGGAAAACCGCATGCTGCAGGGCTTCCCCAAGCTCTCGCTGGAAACCGTCTTCAACGATGAATTCACCACCCAGTTTGATGCCTTCCTCGCCGATTCCTTCTTCGGCCGCGATGGCGTGGTGTCCTTCACCAACGGCCTGCTGGATACCTTCTCCGTACTCTCCAAGGATGATGCCATGGCGGCCAAAACTGCCGAGATGGAAAGCGACCTGCAAAATGCCAACCTGCAGGTGGAGGAGGAAGTTTCCCTCGACCAGATTCCCGGCGTGGTGGATACCTCCGTTTCCGAGGCGGCGCCCGCCGTGGAGGAGGATGAGCCCGAGGAGGACGGCGAGCTGATCGTTGCGGATGGCGAGGTGCCCATCACCGCCGACCACAGCTACCTCTACTTCGAGATGACCGACGGCTCCCTCAAGAAGATCTATACCTACGACCGGGATGATATCGCCACCTACGCCGATACCCTGCGCATCATGCAGGGCTATCTGCCTGCGGATGGCAATATCCTCTTCACCCAGGTTCCCCTCGCCTCCATCGCAAACCGCTGGTCCACCCAGCAGGATGAATATGCGGGCTGGGGCTCCAGCGTGGAAATGATGCTGGAGGATTGCCTGCAGGGCACCGAGCGCATCCATGTGTTCTCCACTTATGATATCCTCGAGCCCTACATCACCGGCGATACCCCCATGTTCTATACCACCGACCACCATTGGTCCGCCGAGGGCGCTTACAAGGTGGCCGCCGAGATGTTTGAAAAGCTGGGCCTGCCGGTGATCCCCTATGAGGAATACAGCTATAAATCCATCCTCTCCGAAAAGAGCGAGGGCGGCGTGAAGGATACCTTCAACGTGCTCTATCCCCTGCTGCCCGCCCACAGCTACATCATGACCGACCGCGCCAATGCGGAGGAGATCGACCTGATGAACTACTCCTCCACCACCTACCGCTCCTTCATGAACAATACCCGCCTGCCCTGGCGCAAGATCGATACCGGCGCGAACACCGGCCGCAAGTGCCTTGTGCTCTGCGATTCCTTCGGCAACGCCTTCACGCCCTACCTGCTGCCCTATTATGATGAGGTCCACATGGCCGATTTCCGCAAGGGCAGCTATTCCAAGAGCCAGGCCGGCGGCTCCATCGGCGCTATGATCCAGTATCATGGCATCGATGATGTGTATATCATCACTTCCACCGCAAATGGCCTGCGCAAGGAAAATTCCATCGTATACCTGCGCGAATATCTGCAGAACTGATAGGAGGAACGCATATGAGCCAGAGTCGTGATCCGCGGTCCTCTTACCGCCCGGGAACCCGGCCCTATTCCAGCCGGCAGGCTTCCCGGCAGCCCGGCCGCAGCTATGCCCAGCCGGGCAGAACCGGATACAACAATCCCAATGCCCGCCCCGCTCCCCAGGGCCAGCGCAGCAGCTATGCCCAGAGCTATCCGCCCCGGCAGGGCGGCTATTCCCAGCAGCAGCGCCCCCAGCAGTCCCGTCCCCAGCCTCAAAGAAGGCCCGCCCCCCAGCAGCGCCGCGCGCCGAAAAAGAGCATCGGCCAGGTCCTGCTCGGTATTTTAAAGGGCGTCGCGGGCGTGCTGCTCGCCATTTTCGGCGCAATTGCCGCGCTCTTGAAGAAGCTCAACCGCAAGCTGGATGTATTCCGCACCAGCGAAACCACCGCTGTGATTGTCAATTGCCTCCTGGGCGCGGTGGGCGTGTGCATCCTGCTGTGCATCTTCCTGGCGATGAAGCCGGGCATGGATTCCAGCAGGGCCGTGCGCCTCGCCGGCAAGGGCGACGCCGCAGGCGCGCTGCGCATCGTGAACCAGCTGGAGGCGAAGGATTACAATGCCTCCAAGCTCCGCCAGACCCAGTTCTCCGTCGTCGAGGGCATGATCAGCGCGGGCGATTTTTCCGAGGCCGATTCCCTGATTTCCGAGCTCCCCGAGAGCGAGGAGACCGCCGCCCTCTCCCGGAAGAGCAGGTATGAGCGGGCAAATTCCCTCTACGAAGCGGGCGAATACTCCGCCGCCGCCCAGATCTTCTACCAGATGAACGACTACGAGGACGCCGCCAACCGCTATGCCGACTGCCGCTGCGCCCTCGCCATCGAGGCCTACCTCTCCGGCAATGCGGACAGCGCCCACAGCCTGCTTCTGGATGTGCCGGATGTGGCCGCCCGCATCCAGGCCGCCGCCTTCGTGGTGGCGGAGAGCGAGGCCGAGGCCCAGTCCATCCTTTCCGCCGAAATCTTCCAGGCGGATACCCTGAACCGCCTCGAGGAAACCATGGCCACGCTGGCTTCCGCCCGCAGCGAAATGCCCGAGGGCAGAATCGCCGCAGGCAAGCGCCACACCCTCGGCCTCTCCTCAAACGGCACCGTCTATGCCACCGGCGACAACAGCTACGGCCAGCTGAACGTATCCTCCTGGAGCGGCGTTCAGCAGGTGGCCGCGGGCGCTTACCACTCCGTTGCACTGCTTTCCAACGGCACCGTGGTCGCCACGGGCGATAATTCCCAGAACCAGTGCGAGGTTTCCGGCTGGACGGATATCATCGCCATCGCCGCCGCATCCTACGATACCATCGGTCTGCGCGCCGACGGCAGCGTGGTGGCTGCGGGCATGCATGCTGGCGAAGTTTCCGGCTGGCACGGCGCAACCCATGTCACCGGCGGTTCCTATTCCCTCGGCTGCCTCTACGATAACGGAGCCATGCTCTCCACCCACGATGGCGCGCAGATGGATATGGGCGTGGTGCTCTATGATCTTTCCGTATGCGGCCCGGTATCCGTGGGCGTGCTCTATGATGGAAGCCTGGTTTCCACCTATGAAAATGCGCCGGATTGGAATGAGCTGATCTCCGCCACCGCCATGGAAACCGGCATACTCGGCATCGACGTCAGCGGACAGGTGCGCTCCTTCTTCTACCGCCCCGGCGATGCAGTGGATATTTCCGTATCTGCCGAAGCCGTCGAAGTGGAAAGCAGCGGCACCCACCATGTGGTGCTCACTGCGGGCGGCCGGGTCAATGCCTTCGGCAACAACGATTACGGCCAGTGCAACACCCAGGATTGGATTCTGTGACCAGAGGACTCTGTCCTCTGGACTCCTGCTCAGGGGACTCTGTCCCCTGAGAACCCCTGCCAAGGGGGATGATCCCCCTTGGAACCCTCAGTAATAAAATCGACCCCGTTGAGGGGTCGATTTTTTGGGATAGGGATGGGTTGGGACCGGCTGTTTTCTATGGAAATATTATGATTTTGACCGTATATTCACCATACATCCATCCTACAAACGCATGATAAACGGCGGAGAAAGCTTTCCCTGAACAGGATATTTCCCCGCCGTTTTTGTACGGTTTGTGATAATCTTATTCTACCAAAAAATCGATCCCGCTCCGGGATCGATTTTTTATACAGAGGGGTCCAGGGGAAATCATTTCCCCTGGCAGGTTTCCAAAGGGCAGCGCCCTTTGGCAGGGTGCAGGGACAGAGTCCCTGCCGGGGTCCGGGGGACAGCGTCCCCCAGAGCGTTCCTGCCGCCTACTCCGCCCCGGTGGGTTCGGCCTGCCAGTAGCCGCCCTCGGAATTGTACCAGTTCTGGCGGTAGGCGTTGGGGGTGCAGCCCTCGTATTTTTTGAAGAGGTTGATGAAGTGGCCGATGTTGTTGATGCCCACATCCATGGCGATCTGGTTGATGGGGGAGATGGTGGTGCGCAGCAGCTGCTTGGCGCGGTTGAGGCGGGTGTGGATCAGGTATTCGTTGGGGGAGAGGCCCATGTGCTGCTTGAAGAGCTTTTGGAGATAGAATTTATTGATGCTGAAGAGCTGGGCCAGGGAATCGAGGGTGATGCGCTCGGCGTAATGCATGGTGATATAGCTGCGGGCATCGGTGACGTACTCCGGCAGGTGGCCATGGCGGCCGTGCTGGCCTGCGGCGGAGATGCAGCGGGTCATCAGCTGGGTGAGCAGGCCGGAGGCCTGCACATCATCCTGGATGTTGTTGCCGCCATCGCGGTAGAGGCGGATGAGCATTTCCAGCAGGCTCCTGCACTCCACAACCTGGCCCAGGTCCACCACGGGGCAGTTGTCATTCTGGGAGAGGAAGAGCTTGTAATACGCCTCGCAGGGAACGCCATGAAAATGTACCCAGATCACATGCCAATCGCCCCGCTTGGGGGATGTGCGGTAATGCTGGAGGGAGTGGCAGTTGATCCAGAAGAGCTGGCCGGGGCGGATGGAATAGGTTTTATCATCGTAATCCAGCAGGCCCTCGCCGCCGACGCAGAGCTTGATTAAGAAGGATTGCAGGTGTTCGCGGTTGGTGTAATAATTGGGACCGCAGTAAAAATCGCCCAATTCCTGCACATATGCAATGGAGGAGCGGGCGGCCTGGGAGGCCGTGACCGTGAGCCATGTGGATTCATTGGAAATGTCCAGATTGAAGCTGAGCTTTACCTGCGGCATGGGCCATCCTCCTCATCGTTTACCTGGGGCACAGGGGCGGTTTTCAAGATGTCAAGATAGTGTAATTATGCGCCAACACTGGGAAGTGACAAAGATTTAGTTAACGCTTTATACTATTATATATCCACATTTGCAAACAATCAAGTGCAAGCCACTTAAAAAATGGGCGGCAAAAAGCGAACTTGCCGCTGGTTTTTGGAAGAAGTTTGCAAAGCCAATATTTCGAAATCTGGCGGATGAAGGAAATCCGCCTGTTGTTTCTGCCCAGCAGAGAGCAACCGAAACCAACGAAGCGGAGGAAATAGCATGTCAGAGTACATACTCGAACTCAATGGCATCACGAAGATCTTTCCGGGCGTCAAGGCGCTGGACAACGTGCGCTTCAACCTGAAAGCGGGCGAAATCCATGCTCTGGTGGGCGAAAACGGCGCAGGCAAGTCCACCTTTATCAAGACGCTCACGGGCGTGCACCAGCCGGACGGCGGTGAAATCATCCTGAACGGCGAAAAGGTGGTCATGAGCGATCCCCTGGTTGCCCAGAAGTATGGCATTGCGGCCATCTACCAGCATGCGGCGTCCTATCCGGATCTTTCCGTTGCTGAGAACATCTTCATCGGCCATGAATTCAAGAACGGCCCCTTCATCAACTGGAGCAAGGCCAATAAGGAAGCCAAGAAGCTGCTCGATTCCGTAGGCGCAGATTTCAGCCCCACGGTTTCCGTAGGCAGCCTTTCCGTCGCCCAGCAGCAGCTGGTTGAGATCGCCAAGGCGCTTTCCATGAATGCCAAGATTCTGATCATGGACGAGCCCACCGCCGCCCTTTCCCGCCGCGAGAGCGAGGATCTTTACGAGATTTCCCGCAAGCTGCGCGACCAGGGCACTGCGATCATCCTCATTTCCCACCGTTTTGAGGATATTTACGGCCTGGCGGACCGCGTGACCGTGTTCCGCGACGCCCAGTACATCGGCACCTGGGATATGCCCGTTGAGGAGCATATTCTTGTGCACCACATGGTGGGCCGCGAAATTACCCAGCTCTTCCCGAAGAAGAAGACCGAGGTGGGCGAGGAGCTGCTCAGGATCGACAACCTGAGCCGCACCGGCTACTATAAGAACGTATCCCTGAATGTGCGCGCGGGCGAAATCGTGGGCCTGACCGGCCTGGTTGGCGCGGGCAGAACCGAGGTGGTGGAATCCGTATTCGGCATCACCAAGGCGGACAGCGGCGACGTATACTTCCAGGGAGAAAAGATCACCGGCATCAAGCCCATCGAGGCCATGAAGAAGGGCCTGGGCCTGCTGCCCGAGGACAGGCAGAAGCAGGCGCTGCTGCTGCCCTGGTCCATCAATTACAATATCTCCCTCTCCGTGCTGGAAAAGTGCGTGCGCGGCGTGTTCCTGGACAAGGCCAAGGAGTATAAATTCTCCGATGATTTGAAGCAGCTGCTGGCCGTAAAGGCCCCGGACAGCCACACCCACACCGGCGCGCTCTCCGGCGGCAACCAGCAGAAGGTTGTGGTTGCCAAGCAGCTGGCGGCCGACCCGAAGCTCATCATCCTGGACGAGCCCACCAAGGGCGTAGACGTAGGCTCCAAGGCGCAGATTTATGAAATCATGAGCGATCTGGCCAGCCAGGGCATGGGCGTTTTGATGATCTCCTCCGAAATGCCGGAGGTGATGAATATGTCCGACCGCATCTATGTAATGAGCGAGGGCAAGATTTCCGCCGAGTTCAAGGCGGAGGGCCTGACCCAGGATACCATCCTGAAAGCCGCGATGCCCAAGAGCAAGGAATGATCGAAGGGAGCAGATGAAATGCAGACAAAGAAAGAGCGCAAGCCCCTGTACGCGCTGCTGATTGAGCATCGAGAGATACCGCTGCTGGCGGTGCTCGTGCTGCTTCTGATTGCGGTCAGCATTCGCGTGCCGGGCTATATTCCCAAGAGCTACATGAACGTTCTGAAGAACGGTTCCATCAACATGGTAATGAGCTGCGGCATGCTGTGCGTGCTGCTGGTGGGCTCCATTGATATCTCCATCACCGCCATACTGGCCTTCGTGGGCTGCGTGGCAGGCAAGCTGATGGGCATGGGCGTGATTGAATCGACGGCGCTGATGTTCATCCTGGGCATCGTGATCGGCGCGGCCATCGGCGCGGTGAACGGCGTGCTGATGAGCTACGGCCGGGTTATCGCCATCATTGTTACCCTGGGCACGAGCTACATCGTGCGCGCGCTGATTCCCATGCAGTGGCTGATGGGCATGAGCAAGGTGAACCCCACCGACCTGACCAACGATTTCGCCTATTTCCTCACCGGCAATTCCTTCCTGGGACTTCCGCTGCTGGTGTGGACGGCAATTCTGGTGACTGTGATCACCGGCGTATTCCTCAAGTACACCCGCACCGGCAGAAACCTGTATGCAGTCGGCTCCAACGCAGAAGCTGCGCAGATGCGCGGCGTGCCGATCAACCGCATCAAGGTGCTGGCCCATGTGATCTGCGGCGCAACCGCGGGCCTGGCGGGCATCATGTGGCTGAGCTTCTACAACGCAGTTGAGAAGAGCACCGCAAACGGCAACGAGATGTTCACCATCGCGGCCTGCGTGCTGGGCGGCGTGAGCGTTACCGGCGGCTACGGCAAGATCACCGGCGTGGTGATCGGCGCTGTGATGATCGCCCTGATCGATAATGCCATTCCCATGCTGGGCATCGGCAATTCCATGATCACCGAGTTTGTAAAGGGCATTCTGCTGCTGTTCGCAATCCTGCTGAACGTGATCCTGCAGCGCATGGCCAACAAGCAGGACCTGGCAAGGAGGAACATCTGATGAAAAAAGTATTATCCTTCTTCAAGAGCTGGGAGTTCTTCCTGATCTGCCTCATGGCTCTGACCTGCGTGATCTTCAATGTGAAGGACAGCGCAAACCTGGCCGCGGGACTTGCCAAGAAGGACGTGTTCAACTTTGCGAATATCATTAAGTCCCTGCGCCCGTACATGCTCTATTCCTTCATGACCCTGGGCATGATGCTGATTCTGGCCCTGGGCGATATGGATATTTCCGTAGGCGCCATCGCCACCCTGAGCGTGGTTGTGCTGGCGGTGCTCTACCGCGCCCTGACCGAGAGCGGCATGGCCCTTCCTGTGGCATTTGTGCTCTCCATTGCAGCCTGCCTGCTCTGCGGCGTGATTTGCGGCCTGATCAACGGCTTGCTGGTGACCCGCTTCAAGGAGCTCTTCCCGATGATCATTACGCTGGCAACCCAGCTGTTCTTCCGCGGCTTCAGCTTCCTGCTGATCGGCGGCGAGACCATCACCTTCAAGGATGACACCTTCAAATCCCTGAAGGAGCTCAACGGCCTGATCGATGTGGCCGGCATCAAGCTGCCCGTGATGATTCCGATCTTCCTGGCGGTTGCACTGGTATTCTTCGTGATCCTGCACCTGACCCCCGTGGGCCGCAAGATCTTCGCCATCGGCACCAACGCCACCACCGCCCGCTTCTCCGGCATCCGCGTGGACCGCATCAAGCTGATGTGCTTCGTGGTCGCGGGCCTGATGAGCGCAATCACCGGCATCTTCTTCGTGGGCGCCACCTCCTCCTCCGTAAAGGCGGACATCATGGACGGCTACCACATGTACGCCATCGCGGCGGCCATCCTGGGCGGCTTCTCCACCGACGGCGGCAAGGGCAGCGTGATCGGCGCAGTGCTCTCCCTGTTCATCTTCGGCATTATGAAGATCGGCCTGGGTACCCTGTTCGGCTTTGCAGACAGCTCGGTTAACCTCTCCGTAGGCGTGATTTTGATCCTGAGCGTACTGCTGCCCAACATTTCCGAGGATATCAAGAATGCCAACCGCGTGCGCAAGCAGCGCGCTGAGGCCGCAGCGGCCAAGGCAAAGGCCTGATCGCCCGCAGGCGGGTAGTTCCGCCACCATCCAACTGACTCAGTTTTGCCTGAGGGCAAAAAATATTTTAAGGAGGATATTTTCATGAAGAAAATCCTTTCTCTCGTCCTGGTAGCACTCCTCGTGCTCGCAATGGGCTCTGCCATGGCAGAAGCCAAGGCCGGCGAAGGCCTGTACATTGGCGTTGTTTACAAGCAGTCCGGTAATGCCTACTTCCAGGCTTCCGTAGACGGCATCCAGAAGGCAGCTGACGAACTCGGCTTCACCTTCGAGCACGACGGTCCCGACGATGGCTCCAACGACGGCGCTATCCGCATCATCGAGAACTACATCACCAAGGGTGTGGATGCTCTGATCATCTCCGCCAACGACCCCGATGCTCTGGTTGACGTTTGCACCCAGGCTATGGAAGAAGGCATCAAGGTTGTTTCCTATGACGCAGAAGTTGCATATCCCGGCCGCGACCTGGATGTTCAGCCCTCCTCCGCCAAGAACATCGGCCTGACCCTGCTGGAGTCCATCGCCAAGTCCGTGAACTACGAAGGCCAGATCGCCGTCGTATCCGCTATGGCTACCGCTCCCAACCAGAACCTGTGGATCTCCTACATCGAGGAAGAACTGGCCGCCAACGAAGCCTATGCCAACATCGAGTACCTCGGCGTTGTATACGGCGATGACGAGTACCAGAAGTCCTTCGACGAGACCCAGGCTCTGCTGAACCAGTATCCGGACCTGAAGGGCCTGATCGTTCCCACCACCATGGGCGCACCCGCAGTTGCAAAGTGCATCCAGGATGCTGGCCGCGACGTTAAGGTTACCGGTCTGACCCTGGCTTCCGACATGAAGACCTTCATCGAAGCAGGCATCTGCGACGAGACCTTCCTGTGGAACCCCATCGACCTGGGCTATGTTGCATCCTACGCAGCAGTTGCTCTGGTTAACGGCGACATCACCGGCGCTGCTGGCGACGCTGTAACTGCAGGCGAATACAACCTGGCAGTTGAAGCCAAGGACGATGCAGGCGCAACCATCCTGTACCTGAACAAGCTGAACTGCTTCAACACCGAAACCGTTGATGCTTGGGTAGACATCCTGTAATTAACTGTTTCACAGAACCGCGGCTTATGCCGCGGTTTTTTTGTTGGCTTATGGGAGGTTCCCGCCTTCCTTTGCGCGGGGCATGGCTCCCGTTTTGGCTGCCGTTTCCTGAAATCCAATAAAAAAATCGACCCCGGAACGGGATCGGTTTTTTTACGTTGGCTGCTCCGGCTAAAGCCGCCGCAGCGACGCGGCGGCACAGCAGTTGCGCACGCCGCGAGCCGGCCTTTGGGCTTCCTCCTTGCAGGGGATTGGGGACGGCGTCTCCAAGGAAACGTCTCCCCGAAGCCGAAATCAAGCCGCGTCTTCCACGGCGGGGCGGACGAAATACATGGCGCCGATTTCATCGGCGAGGCAGAGGCTGCCATCTTCGCCGAAGGTGATTTCGATTTCGCCATCGGCGCTGTAACCGGTGATATAGGCGCGGCCGGCATCGAAGCGCCAGGACATTTCGGTGCTGTCATCCTCGGAGTAGGCGAGAGTGGCGGCGCCATCATCGTTGAGGGTGAGCAGGATATGGAAGCCCCAGGCCTGCATGTTCATGTGGTAATCATCCTGCACGAGGATATTGAGCAGCCATTCGCCGGAAAAATCCTCGGCTACATAGGCGGGGGTTTCCTCGGCAAAGGCGATGGATGAGAGGGCCAGCAGGCAGGCCAGGACAAGGCAAAGTTTGCGAATCATGAAAAAACTCCTTCTGCCGCGAGGCGCGGCATGACAATTTTATTCTATTTTGCTGCAAAAAGGATGGAATGTCAAGGGGTAAAATATAGTTGTACCAATTCTGTCACGACTCTTGCATTTTCGCCGGGGATGTGGCATGATATAGTTGGAGTTGAACGAGAAAAGCCTGCGCGGCTTTATGAAGAATAGCAGGAAAATGAAAATAGGAGGAAATGAAAATGGCAAGACCGATTACGCTGTGTACCGCCCAGTGGGCAGACCTGCCGCTGGAGGAAATTTGCAAGGTGGCCAAGCAGATGGGCTATGAGGGCCTGGAGCTGGCAACCTGGGGACCGATCGACGCGGTGCGCGCCGCAGAAGATTTGGATTACTGCAAGGAAATCAAGGATACGCTGGCCAAGTATGGCCTGGGCTGCTGGGCGCTGGCCGCGCATGTGCCGGGACAGTGCGTGGCGGATTTGTGGGATCCCCGGCTGGATGGCTTTGCCCCGGCAGACTGCGCGGGCAATCCGGAGAAGATTTCCAAGTGGGGCACGGAGCAGGTGATCGCCGCCGCGAGGGCCGCCAAGAATCTGGGCGTGAGCGTGGTAAACGGCTTCATGGGCTCCCCGATCTGGAAGTATTTCTATTCCTTCCCGCAGACTCCCGAGGAGATGGTGGACGCGGCCTACAAGGAGGTTGTGGAGAAGTGGACCCCCATCTTTGATGTATTTGACGAGTGCGGCGTGAAATTCGCGCTGGAGGTGCATCCCTCCGAGATCGCCTATGATTACTGGACCTTCGACCGCCTGGTGAAGGAATTCGGCGGCCGCAAGACCCTGGGCGTGAACTTTGATCCCAGCCACCTGATCTGGCAGATGGTGGACCCCTGCATCTTCATCATGGACTTTGCGGACCGCATCTATCATGTGCATGCCAAGGATACCAAGCTGAACTTCAACGGCCGCAACGGCGTGCTGGGCAGCCACATCACCTTCGGCGATGTGCGCCGCGGCTGGAACTTCGTATCCCTGGGCCACGGCGATGTGGATTTTGACGGCATTTGCCGCTGCCTGAACCAGATCGGCTACACCGGCCCGCTCTCTGTGGAATGGGAGGATTCCGGCATGGACCGCATTTACGGCGCGACCGAGGCCTGCGAATTCATCAAGAAGTATAACTTCGAGCCCTCCACCATCGCCTTTGATTCCGCGATCAAGACCGACTGACAGAAAGAAAGAGACCCCGGAACGAAAGTTCCGGGGTCTTCAGACCGGCGGCAGAGCCGGCGATTTTGACCCGGACCAGCGCCGGGTTTTCCTTATGCCGCCTTCTGCGCGGCCTTTGCAGCCTGCTTTTCAGCCTTCTTTGCGGCCTTCTTTGCCTTGCGTTCTTCCTTCGTGCCGATCCAGCCGATGAGCATCAGGACCAGCGAGACGGCGTAAACGATGCTGATGATGGTTACCAGGCCCGGCACCTGCTGGGGCAGGAGCTCTACGACGTAGAGCGCGGAGCCGATCACCAGAAGCAGCTGGCCGATGTTGCCGATCAATTTCGCGTTTTTCATGGGGTAATCCTCGCTTGCATATGTTTTCTCCGGCATGTACCGGTGTATATATGTATTATAACATGTGCGTCAAGACTACAATTGAGGTGAGTTTGATGAATAATATGGCAAAGGTACTCCTGGGTGCGTTCATTCCCATGCTGGGAACCACGCTGGGCGCTTCCATGGTTTTCTTCCTGAAGGACGGCATGAAGCCGCGGCTGCAGAAGGCGCTGCTGGGCTTCGCTTCCGGCGTGATGATCGCGGCTTCGGTTTGGTCGCTGCTGATTCCCGCGCTGGAGATGTCCGAGGCTTCCGGCGGCATCGCATGGCTGCCGGCCACGGTGGGCTTCCTGGCGGGCATGGGCTTTTTGCTGCTGCTGGATACCTTCGTGCCCCATATGCACATGGATTCCGATTGCCCCGAGGGCAAGGCATGCGGGCTGGGCAAATCCAAGATGCTGGTGCTGGCCGTGGCGCTGCACAACCTGCCGGAAGGCATGGCTGTGGGCGTGGTGCTGGCAGGCATGCTCTCCGGCAGCACGGTGATCTCCACAGCGGGCGCATTCGCGCTGGCCATTGGTATTGCCATCCAGAACCTGCCCGAGGGCGCGATCATCTCCATGCCGCTGGTGAACAGCGGGCTTTCCCGGAAGAAGGCTTTCGGCTATGGCTTCCTGTCCGGCGTGGTGGAGCCGGTGGGCACGCTGCTCACCCTGCTGCTGACGGCCTTTATCGAGCCCGTGCTGCCCTATATCCTCTCCTTCGCGGCGGGCGCGATGATCTATGTGGTGGTGGAGGAATTGATCCCGGAATCCCAGGCGGGCAGCCATTCCAATGTGGGCACCATCGGCGCGGCCCTGGGCTTTGCGCTGATGATGGTGCTGGATGTGGCGCTGGGGTGAGGGGTGTGCTCGGGGGAGGAACGCCAAAGGGGCGCTGCCCCTTTGGAAACCCCGCCAGAGGACGCTGTTCTCTGGACTCCTGCTTAGGGGCATGATGCCCTTAAGAATCCTCAGAATAAAACATCGATCCCGGGGCGGGATCGATGTTTTGATATTATTCCTGAAAGAGGTACGCACATGCGCGTATTGAATTTTTCTGCAAATCGCGCCGCCGAATGGCGCGATTTGCTTTACAGAGGGTTCCAAGGGGGATCATCCCCCTTGGCAGGGTGCAGGGACAGCGTCCCTGCCAGGTTTCCAAAGAACGGCGTCCTTTGGCAGAGCCCCAGCGTTTTCCCCAGCGTCCCCTGACGTTCCTCCCCTCACAGCCTCTGCTCCAGGATAAACTGCGCAAATTCGCGTACCTGCTCCTTATCGGAGGCCATGAGGGCGGCGGCGAGGGGCTTGGAGCCGAAATCAACGCCCAGCAGGCGGCTGCGGATTTCATCGGGGAGTTCGGCGTCGATGGCGTCGGAATAGACGCTGAGGGAATCCACCCGGCTCTGGCGCAAGGTGAGCAGCAGCTGCACATTGCCCCAGGGGAAGCGGTTTTCAATTTCGATATCGAAGCGCGGGGTTTCGCCCAGGCGCCAGGCAGCGGAGGCATGCTTGGCGACGTAGGGGGCGATGGCAGCCTCGTCGAGGGCGAGGGTGGAGAGATCGGTGTAATCGCCGTATTCCCGGCGGAAGGCCTCCTTGAGGGCCTGCAGCATGGCCTCGCGGGTGAGGGATGGATTGAATTCATTCAGGTTGCACACGCGGGAGCGCACGGATTTCGCGCCCTTGGCCTGCAGCTTGCGGGGGTCGACATTCAGGTAATTTTGCAGGCGGGAGAGATCGGAGCTGATGAGCAGGGTGCCATGGTGCTGGCGCAGGTTTTTGCGGGCGCAGAAGGCGTTTCCGGAGAACTTGCGGCCATCGGAGAGCAGATCATTTCTGCCGGAGAATTCGCAGGGGATGCCCAGCGCGCGCACGGCGGAGAGGATCATGCCCAGCTGGCGCTCCACATTATAGATTTTTTCGCCGGCGATGAAGGAGAAATTCAGGTTTCCTTCATCATGGAAGACCGCGCCGCCGCCGGTGATGCGCCGCACCAGCTGCACGCCGTCCTGGTCCATGGCATGGAGATTGCACTCGGCCCAGGGGTTTTGGCCGCGGCCGATGATCACGGCGCTGCGGTTGGTGTAGAAATAGAGCAGCATATCGTCGTCGGCGAGATGATCCAGGAAATATTCATCCACGCCCAGGTTCCGCCAGCCATCCGGCGAATCGGAAACATACAGCCAGTTGCTCATAGAACTACACCTCCGTTTTCTGGCCCTATTATAGTACTTTCGGAGGCGGATTTCAAGATATTCCTATGGAACTTATGGGTATATTCGGCGACTGCAAGGTTAAATCCCGCCTGGGCCTTGACTTTTTCGCGCTCCGTGGCGTATAATGAAAAGGCTATGGAGACGTATCGAAGCGGTCATAACGGGGCTGACTCGAAATTGTCTCATATACTTAGAGGAGAAATCCCCGAAAACCCCGATGCCGTAAGGCTTTTAGGCATCTTCACTTAAAACCTCATATCTCAATTCTCTTCTGCAATTCTCTTCTTTTTCCGAAGGTGTTTCGGGGCTAAAAAAGAGGTTGTAGTGTAGAATA
>JAFUPT010000126.1 GCA_017481065.1 Clostridia bacterium
CAGCTTTGCCCGCCTGCAGGATGGCGCCGGCAAAATCCAGCTGCATTTGAAGCGCGATGAGATGGGCGAGGAAGCCTACGCCGCATTTAAGAAGCACGACCTGGGCGACCAGATCGGCGTTGTCGGCACTCCCTTTGTCACCAAGACCGGCGAGATCACCATCTCCGTCAAGTCCCTCACCCTGCTGGCCAAGTGCCTGCATCCCCTGCCGGAGAAGTTCCACGGCCTGACCGATACCGATACCCGCTATCGCCAGCGCTATCTGGACCTGATCGTGAATCCGGAAGTGAAGGATACCTTCGTAAAGCGCAGCCAGATTTTGAAGGAAACCCGCAATTTCCTGGATAACCGCGGCTATCTGGAGGTTGATACCCCCGTGCTCGGCACCCTGGAGATCGGCGCTGCCGCCCGTCCCTTCGTGACCCACCACAATGCGCTGGACCTCGATATGTACCTGCGCATCGAAACCGAGCTGCACCTCAAGCGCCTGATCGTGGGCGGCATGGACAAGGTGTATGAAGTGGGCCGCATTTTCCGCAACGAGGGTATGGATACCCGCCACAATCCCGAATTCACTACCATCGAGCTCTACGAAGCCTACACCGATTTCCACGGCATGATGGACCTGATCGAGGATCTGTTCAAGACCGTGGCAAAGAAGGTTTGCGGCACCACCGATATCACCTTCCGCGGCCATGAAATTCACCTGGGCGAAACCTGGGAGCGCCTCACCATGAAGGAAGCCGTGAAGAAGTATTCCGGCATCGATGTGGACCTGTGGGAGAACGAAGAACAGGCCTACGCCGAGATCAAGGCCAAGGGCTTCGATCCCGAGGAAGGCCATTCCAAGGGCGACCTGCTGAACTACCTGTTCGAGGAGACCGTTGAGGAAAACCTGATTCAGCCCACCTTCATCTATGATTATCCGGTGGAGATTTCTCCGCTGGCCAAGCGCAAGCCCGATGATCCCACCATGACCGAGCGCTTCGAGTTTTTCATCACCGGCTGGGAATTCGGCAACGCATTCAGCGAGCTGAACGATCCCATCGACCAGCGCAAGCGCTTTGAGAGCCAGGTTGCCGCCAAGCGCGCAGCCGGCAACACCAGCGCGCAGGTGGATGAGGACTATGTATGCGCCCTCGAATACGGCCTTCCGCCCACGGGCGGCCTGGGCTTCGGCTTCGACCGCTTCGTAATGCTGCTCACCAATTCCGACAGCATCCGCGACGTCCTCCTCTTCCCCACCATGAAGCCGCTGGCGTAAATATAAAACAAGCATTCCACCCGGAATGCTTGTTTTTTGTTGGAACGGCGGTGATACATAGGGGATCATTTCCATTGGCGGTAGTTTCCGAGGGTCTACCCCAGCATAACTCAACGAAATCTACCTTGATGGAAGAAATATGCAATGCTATAATAAAAATGGATTTTTTTGTTCGAAAGGATGGAAGAAGATGGGTAAAATGAAGCGTTTTGCGGCATGGATGCTGATGATGGCGATGCTGCTGGGCTCCTTCGGCATTGCCGAGGAGGGCGTGATTGTGGAAGCGGAAGCGCTTCCGGCAGAGGTGGAAGCGCTGAACGCAAGTGATCTGAGCGGCGAACTTATGGTCGTGGATGAATATTGCGACCATTCCTACGGCGAGTGGAGAGATTGCGGAGATGGCTACCATCAGTTCCATTGCTTCAATTGCGGCCATGTTGATGAAAAAGAGGAGCATTATGTCTATGATGGCGTAAACCAGTGCTCGGCTTGCGGGCTCGCGGGCGTTTGTAAGCATGAGAGAATCTTTTTCGAGATTCTGGAGGGCGGCACCCACTGGAAGCTCTGCATCCAGTGCTATGATTACCTGGCTGAGCCGGAGAAGCATTCCTATAAGAATGGAATCTGCGAATATTGCGGCTTGCTGAATGAATGCGAACACGAGGAATACATCTGGACCTCCAACGGCGATGGCACCCACAGCTCCTACTGCATGAATTGCGGCGAGCCCGGCGGCGCCACCTGGGATTGCTTTGCCCATTGCTCCGATCCTACCAAATGCCGTGACTGCGGCGCTGCTTACACCGGCGGCGAGGCCCCCGGCCACACTTACGCCGGCAATTATGTTGACCTTGGCAACGGCAAGCATGTGATGGAGTGTATCTACTGCGGCGAGCAGTTTAAAGAAGAGGCCCATTTCATCTATTGCTATGAGAATGGCAAAACCAGCTGCTCCGCCTGCGGCGCGGCATGCAGCGGCGATTCCATCCAGCATGAAACCTGGAATGATGAGGAAGATCGCGAGAACTGGGTATATGCCAATTCGTATGCCCATGGCTTGAAATGCGTGGCTTGCAATGAATGGGTAGGAAGCGGCAAGCCCCATACCTTTGAGGATGGTTATTGCACCCTGTGCGGCAGCCGCAATACCTGCCGCCACAGCAAGATCAGCTGGAACCGCCAGGTTGAGGATACCGGCGACGGCGTCCACCATTCCATCGCCTGCAACGAATGCAAGGAAGTGGTGAAGCTGGAAGAGCACACGATGTCCGGCGGCGAATGCCTGTACTGCGATGCAAAGGGTCCCTGCGGCCACGAGAGCACCACTTGGAAGGATCTCGGCGACGGCACCCACGGCGAGGTTTGCGCTTACTGCGGCGAGAAGATGTCCGACAATGTGGAAGCCCACTCTGTGAAGTGCACCTCCGAAGATAAGCTGTGCAGCGGCTGCGGCGCGGAAGTTTCCGGCGATGCAATCAGCCACAATTATATCTATCCCTATCTCGGAACGCGGGAAAACTGGGAGGACCTGAATTACGGCCTGCATGCCCTGATCTGCTATGACTGCGGCGAAGAAAAGCCCGGCAGCAGGGAAGCGCATACCCTGGAAGAGGACGGCGGCTGCAGCAAGTGCTATTACAATGAATATGAGCACGACTGCTACGATTACTGCGACAACCACAGCGGCTTCTGCTATGTTTGCGGCAAGGAAACCGCGGGCGTTGACCACCGCGGCGGCAAGCACGGCAAGGTAAATGAATATTACCACGGCTGGTACTGCGAGCGCTGCGATGTTTACTACGGCCTGGCAGTGCACCACAACTACTGCTTCCATGATGGCTATTGCTACGAAAAGGAAGGCGACTACTGCGACGAAAAGGTAAATTCGAAGTATGTGCCTGTGCAGCATTTCTACAGCGAAGCCACTCAGGACAGCAAGAATCCGGATTACCACTACTTCAGCTGTTCCCAGTGCGGCGAAACCGAGCGCGAGCTGCACAGGGTAAAGTGCACTGAGGGAGATACCTACTGCGCGGATTGCGGCGCTTATGTGGAAAAGGGCAAGTATCACGAGTTTATCAAATATGGTTATAAAGATATCGTTGTGATGCCCGATAATCCCGGCAAGCACGGCCGCGTATGCGAATGCGGCGAAATCTTCTATCCCACCGCCCACAATTACATGAACGGCTTCTGCGCGGACTGCGGCGTGGAGCAGCTGGGCGTGACCGACCTGGTAGTCCCCGAAACCATGACCATGGGCGTGGGCGAAACCGCCAAGCAGATGCTGGTGATCGCCGGCACTGCCGAGAAGATGGAATATGTTTCCTCCAACACCAAGGTAGCTACCGTGGATGCGGAGGGCGTGATCACCGCCAAGAAGGCAGGCAGCGCCACCATCACCGTGACCGCCACCGGTGTGGACGGCATCTCCCTGAGCGCGGCAACCAAGCTGACCGTAAAGAAGGCTCCCACCAAGGTTGCCCTGTCTGACAAGACCAAGACCATCGGCGTGGGCGAGGTTGTTACCCTCACCGCAAAGCTCTCTCCCAGCGGCGCATATTCCGCCATCGCATGGACCAGCAGCGATGAAAGCGTTGTACAGGTGAATGCAGACGGCGAAATCTACGGCGCAGGCGAAGGCAGCGCCACTATCACTGCCGAAACCTTCAACGGCAAGAAGGCCAGCTGCAAGGTGGAGGTGCTGGGCGCACCCGCAGAGCTCACTGTGGATGTGACCGAGCTGAAGCTGAACGTAAAGAAGACCTATACCCTGAAGGCCGAGGCCAAGAGCGCCACCGGCGGCAAGTGCGCAGGCACCCTGAGATATGCAAGCGCCGATACCAGCGTTGCCACCGTGGACGCAAAGGGCAAGGTAACTGCCAAGAAGGCCGGCGAGACCACCATCACCGTGAGCACCTACAACGGCATCGTGCATGAAGTAAAGGTGAGCGTGTTTGCACAGCCCAAGAAGGTCACCCTGAACGTGACCAAGGAAACCATCGAAAAGGGCGCAACCCTGCAGATCGTTCCCTCCGTTGAGGCGGATGCATACACCACCTACAGCTACACCACCAGCTCCAAGAAGGTTGCCACCGTGGATGCAAGCGGCCTCGTGACCGCGCTTGCCGAGGGCACCGCCACCATCACCGTGAAGACCGCCAACGGCAAGAAGGCCACTGCGAAGATCACCGTTATTGATCCTTACAAGCCCACCGGCGTGGAGCTGGCAGAGACCGGCACCGTGATGCTGAGCCTGGGCGAAACCCTGCAGCTGAACGCGAGCCTGCTGCCCACCACCGCCAAGAGCGAGCTGACCTGG
>JAFUPT010000127.1 GCA_017481065.1 Clostridia bacterium
AGCACGATGTATTCCAGCTCTGGCAACAAGAGCCAGACGATGGCCAATTCTGCCTGCGGCCCCACCGCCATGGCGGACGTGGTCGCGACCCTGAAAGATTCCAGCATCGATCCCTACGACCTTGCGCAGCTGGCGGTTGCCAACGGCCACAGAAGCAGAAGCGGCGGCACGGCATGGAGCTTCTTCCCCTTCATTCAGGAGAAGTTCGGCTTTTCGAAGATGATCGAAACTTCCAGCCTGGAAACGCTCAAGGCCTGCCTTGATGGCGGCGGATATGTGGTATGCAGCATGGGCCCGGGCTACTGGACCAAGAGCGGCCACTTCATATGCGTATGGAAATACGATGAGAAATACATCTACGCCAACGACCCGGCCAGCAGCAGCCGGAAAAAGCAGAAGATTTCCGATTTCGTGAAGCAGCGGAAGAGGTACTTCTGCTTCTGGCCGTAAGGGAGGTGCGAAGCTATGGATGAGCATGAGCTTCTTACATTGAAGAGCAAGGTAGACCAGGAAACAGCTGCAAACAAGGCGGAGCATTCTTCCTTCAAGCGGCGGCTGGACGAGCTGGAAGAGGGCAGCAAGCGCCAGACGGAGATCCTTCTTACCATGCAGCGGCAGGCCGACGCCATTGATTCGATCAACACCAAGATCGACAAGATGACCGGCAGCGTGGAGCGGGTGGAAAAGCGGGTGGACGAGATTGAGCGCGAGCCCGGCGAGAAGTGGAAGAAGATGGCATTTGAGATCATCAAATACATCGTTCTGGCGGCAGTGGGCGTGGCCGCAGGCTACTTTCTGAAATGAAGCTGTTTCAAAAATGCGTGAGCCCGCCGCTGAAGCAGAAAAAGCCCGGGCAGGAAACTGCGCAGGGCAGCAGCGGGCAGGAGAAGCGATACCGGGATTATTCCCACCTGATTACCACCTTCGGGCTGAGCGGCGTTGCGGTGATCATGGTATTTTCGATGGTGATGATCGCTCTGGGTGTGGATTCCGAATCGCTGATCGCCCTGATCGGATTCGGTAGCGCAGCGGGGATATTCTTTTTCAAGCATTACATGCGCCGAGCGGCGCAGAAGGACAACCTCGAACAGCGCCGGAAGTATGGCGCGGAGATTTACAACGACGCCAATGTACCTGTAAACGATGAATAAGGAGTGAGAAACGGATGGAAATTTTGAATTGGATTCTGAAATTTGTGCTGATTGGGCTGGGCCTGCTGGCAATCATCAGCATTCCGGCGGCATACACCCTGCTGCGGGATAAGATCGATGATGCGAAGGTAGCGGAAATCTTCGCCTTCGTGAAGGATGGCTTGAAGGATGCAGTGGCCCACTTGAACAACACCTTCGTGAACCCGTTGAAGGCCGAAGGCAAGTTCAGCCTTGAAAAGCAGGCAGAGGCCTTCAAGAAGGCCATGGGAAGCTGGCTGAAAGGTTTGAGCGAGGATATGCTGGAGATCGTGAAGAGCCAGGTGGGCGATTTCGAGGAATGGGCCACCAACGCACTGGAGGGCGAGGTATACAGGCAGAAGATGGAGGCTGTTGCCGTACAGTATGCCCAGGAGGCGGAAGCGGACGTGGACATCGACAACTGGCCCATTGAGCAGCTGCAGGCTTTCTGCATCCTGAACGGCGTAGAGACGGAAGGCTGTGAGGATAGGGAGGACTACATCGCGGCCATTGAGGAGCATTTTGAATAACGCGTAGACAGAGAATGCCCGGCGGGAGAATTCCTGCCGGGCGTGTTTTTTGTAGCTTTTTCAGTTTTACATATCATGGAAAGGAGAAAACTCGCATGAAGGTAGTACAGCCCATACGGGACCTGGACGCATTGCAGAAATGCTACGACATCGCCCGCGCCCACGACAAGCGGCGCGGAAAGTATGAGGTGAGCTGGGAGCTGCTTCTGCTGGTGGGCTTCAACACGAGCCTGCGGGTATCGGATTTCACGCGATTTCGGGTGCGCGACCTGAAGGGGCGGGATTACGCCGAGATCAAAGCGAAGAAGACCGGCAAGGAAGCCTATATCCTGATCAACCCCAGCGCGCGGCGGGAGATCAACCGCCTGCTGGCGGGCCGCGGCCCGGATGAATATATTTTCCAGAGCCGGCAGAAGGACAAATACAGCAAAAAGCCCCGCCCCATCACCCGGCAGCGGGTATACCAGATCATCAATAAGATTGCCCGGCAGGCGGGCATTGAGGACAGGATCGGCTGCCACACGCTGCGCAAGACCTTCGGCTATCACTACTACAAGATGACCGGAGACGTGGTGAGCCTGCAAAGAATCCTGTGCCATTCCTTCCAGCGGGAGACGCTGGTTTACATCGGCATCGTGCAGGAGAACATCGACGAGAGCCTGATGAAGATGAATATGCTGGTGGGCAGGCGGCGGTAATATGTTTCAAATATATCCAAGAGGGGTATATAAATAAAAAATACGGCGGAGGGATGAATCATGGAGAAGTACAAAGAATCTGATTTCATCTGGTGTTCCCCGAGGAAAACAAACGGAAAGAACATGATCGACGCGCGTGCCGCTGCGGGCCTTTCCCAGCAGGAACTGGCGGAGAAGGTGGGCGTGAAGGCGCGGCAGGTGCAGCGCTGGGAGAAGGGCACCAGCAAGCCTTCGCCGGCGTCTCTTGAGAAGCTGGATGCATTGTTTGGGATGGACTGGACGAACGCACCGGAACCGTAGCGACTGCTATAAAAATAAAGTATTGCCCCGGAGCTGATGCTCCGGGGCCTGTTTTTTTGTGCAAAAGCGAAAACGTTTTCGCTTTTGAGGGAGCAGGTACAGCTGATGCGACAGATTCAGCGCAGGATTGTAGAATTGGCGGCAATGGTTCGTTGTAAACTGAAATACAATTCTGGCGCGTTTCTGTAACTTCTCCGGCGCAGCGGGCGTGGGTTTTACATAATCAGGTATGGTAAAACCGGGTTCGGAAAAGCATGCCAAAATCAGCTGCATAAAGAAGAAACAATTCTTCAAAATGATCTTTAACACTACGTCCTATTAAGTTAAACCCACGGGCCGCGCACGAAGGCCATTTTTCTTGGTTTGCTTCCTACCCATAAATGTGTTATGATTTAGAAAAGAAAGGCAAGGGTGGTAATGATAGGATGAACATGGAAAAATGGATCAAAGATCTGTATGATGCGAATGCAACGCGCATTTACCGTATTGCTGTCTATCTGCTCAGACAGAGCCTTGGCCATTC
>JAFUPT010000005.1 GCA_017481065.1 Clostridia bacterium
CATTGTATGGAACCTGCGCTTCCCCAAAGTGCTGGTGGCCGGATGCGTAGGCGCAGGCCTTGCTCTTGCGGGCGTATTTATGCAGGCGTTGACCAAGAACCCTCTGGCTGATCCCTACATTTTGGGTATCTCCTCCGGCGCGTCCACGGGTGCGGTGCTCTCCATTCTAGTGGGTACCCTTCCAGTCATCGGCAAGCTGCCGCTGCATACGGGAGCATTTTTCGGTGCGTTGTTTACTGCAGGCCTGGTATTTATCTTCGGTTCAAAAAGCATACGCGGCGGAACTACCCGGCTGGTTTTGGTCGGCATGGCTGTTTCGGCGCTGTTCTCCGCGCTGACGGATCTGATTATCTTTCTTACCCCGGATTCCAAGAAGGTAACCAGCGCCATGTTCTGGATGACCGGTTCATTTGCGGGTGTTTCCTGGTCGGATGTTCCGCCTGCCGTGATTGCTCTGATAATCGGCGTGATTGTGGCCATCGCCATCCGCCGTGAAATGGATGCCCTGCTGATGGGCGAGCAGATGGCCCGCAACTATGGCGTAAACGTAACGCTGATCAAACTGGTGATGATCATTACCAGCACGCTTCTGACTGCGGTGATGGTTTCCATGAGCGGCATCATCGGCTTTGTGGGGCTGGTAATCCCCCACATTTCCCGCCAGCTAATGGGTGCGAATCACTCCCGCATGCTGCCCATAACACTTCTCGTGGGCTCAGCCTTCATGATTTGGGCGGATGTAATCGCCCGCGTGTGCGTTGCCCCGGAGGAACTGCCGGTAGGCGTGGTCACGGCCATCTGCGGCGCGCCGTTCTTCCTCGCGATTCTGAGAAAGTCGAGGTATGATTTCGGAAAATGAGTGCGAAAAACAATGTTCCTGCAATCCGGGCGGAAGGTCTGGGTTTTTCCATCAACGGTCACCGTATCCTTTCCGGGATTGATTTAAATATTGAAAAGAACAGCTGGATCGGCCTGATCGGCCCCAATGGCTGCGGTAAATCCACGCTGCTGAAAAATATATACCGGCATTTCAAGCCCACCGAGGGTACAATCTACATCAACGGCGACAACGTACAGGGTTTGAAGAGCAAGGAAGCTGCACGCCGCATGGCCGTGCTGGCGCAGGAAAACTCCGCCGAATTTGATTTCACTGTGCGTGATATTGTGGCCATGGGACGATATGCCCACCGCAGTTTCCTGCAGACGGAACGGGACGAGGACGAAGCAATCTGTCTGCAAGCGTTGAAGATTGTGGGCATGGAATCTTTTGCCGCCCGCAGCTTTCTTAGCCTTTCTGGCGGCGAAAAACAGCGTGTGTACATGGCTATGGCTTTTGCCCAGCAGAGCCGCATACTGATTCTGGATGAACCCACCAATCATCTGGACATCGGCTACCAGCTGCATTTGATGGACACACTGCGCCGACAAAAAGAAGAACTGGGGCTCACCATTTTCACCTCCGTGCACGATATCGATCTCGCCGCTGCATACTGCGACAGCATCATCGTGATGAAGGATGGCAACATCATCGCAAGAGGTTCCCCGGAAGCAATCCTGACAACAGATCTCATCCGCCAGGTATTCAATGTAGATACAGAAATCACCAAGGATACGCAAAGTAGCAGGATGCGGGTGCGCTATCTGCGATATAACCCCATCAAGCGATGAAAAAGAGTTTACAAACTCGAATTCAAATGCTATAATACCCTCGAAAACAGAATATTTGGGAGTTTACAGGTGCCAGCGCGTAATGCGTGGGTGAAAAGGGAACGGAGTGAGAATCTCCGACAGGACCGCTGCTGTGATGCGGAGCTGCAAACGATATGCCACTGGTGAAAGCCGGGAAGGCCGTTTGAAGCGTTGATGCTGAGTCAGAAGACCTGCCTGTGAATTGCGTATCGAATTCTTCGGACTAAAGAATGATATGTGCCTTTGCCATCCGGGTTACGCCGAACCGGACGGTTTTATAGATTGTGGAATCGTGCGGTTTCCTTTGGCCGCATCCGCAAATCAAAGCATACCAGAACTGATCGAAGAACTTGATTGGTTCTGTTTTTTTGTTTCCTGCCGCGAAGGGTTCTTAAACTTTGCCAGAGTCTTGTCCCATAAATTCGCTTTCACTCCATCGGGAAACAATGCAGGCGGTCTGCTCCCTGCCGCCTGCTTCGCTTGAAAACTTCCTATCGTCGTATCCCCCGACGGATAGGGTGTGAGCGGTCGGTTGGGCCCCGGCCGCTCTTTTGTAAGAATATGCCGTCCGGCTTTTGAAATCAAATAAAGGAGGAAAATACATGGTTTCTGTAACATTCCGCGTAAACGGCAATGATGTAAGCATTCAGGCACTCGAGGGCGACAACCTGCTGGAAACCGCACGCCGTGCCAATGTGGCCATCGATGCTCCCTGTTCCGGCAACGGCGCATGCGGCAAATGTAAGGTAAAGCTCCTCTCCGGCGATCTCGATTCTCC
>JAFUPT010000128.1 GCA_017481065.1 Clostridia bacterium
CCTCTGCGACCAAGGAAGACGGCTCCCCGATTCGCATCGTGCGCAACGCGGAAACCAATCTGGGAGATCTGTGCGCTGATGCATATCTCGATCAGACGGGCGCAGATGTGGCATTTGTCAATGTCGGCGGCATCCGCGTATCGATCAAGGCGGGCGATATTACGCTGAATGACATTCTGAAGGTTCACGCCTTCGGCAATACGCTCTGCATGATCGAGGCGACCGGTCAGCAGATCCTTGCCTGCCTGGAAATGGGTGCCCGAGGCGCTTCGGAGGAAGTCGTAGGTTTCATACAGGTGGCGGGGATGACCTATGAAATTCATACCTATATTCCGTCCTCTGTAGAATTGGATACAAACAGCATGTTTGTCGGTGTGTCCGACGAATATCGCGTGAAGAATGTTCTGATCGGCGGCGAGCCGCTGGATCCGGATAAAACATATACGGTTGCCTCGACTAATTATATTCTCAAGAATCAGGGCGACGGTATGACGATGTTCGATGGCTGCACACTGCTGCTGGATGAAGTGGCGCTGGACAATCAGGCGCTGATCAACTACATCACCGGAGCTTTGGACGGCGAGATTGGCGAAGAATACGCCAATCCGTATGGCGAAGGCCGCATCGTGGCGGTTGAAGCACCGGCAGATTGAAAGAATGAAGCAAAGACGCTCTATCTCGTGAGAACAGGTGCAAAATGCACCCTAATTTCCCAATCGGGTGCAACCGTCCCTTGTATCATAATGGGCCGGATTAACCATACAGCGCAGTCCGTTTCGGGCTGCGTTTTTTGTTATTCCAAGGCGCATACAGCAATTGTCAGACGATTTCACGGAAAGGAAGCACAGAGTAAACCTTTTGCAACTTATAAACAAAAGAATGACAAGGTGTAATGTAGAGTCTACTTGGAATAAAGACACACGAAAGTCAACGGCGGACTCCCTGCAAAGAATAAAGGAGTCGGCCGTTCAATGTGTAATTTTAAGGTGGAATGAATATGAGCTCCAAAACGTTGTTTTATATCCTCAAGCGCGTATTGCTGGCCCTGCTCACGATTTGGGTGGTTATCACCATCACTTTCTTTGTGATGCACGCCGTGCCCGGCGGCCCCTTCATGAGCGAGAAGGCCATCACCAAGGAGGCGCAGGCAGCCCTGGAGGCCAAGTATGGCCTGGACAAGCCCCTCTTCGAGCAGTACACTTCCTACCTGAAGGATATTGTAACGAAGTTCGACTTCGGCCCGTCCCTGAAACAGCGCGGACGCATGGTAATCGATATCATCCTGGACGGCATGCGCACCAGCGTGAAGCTGGGCCTGATCGCCGCCTTTGGGGCGACGATTGTGGGCGTTGTGCTGGGTGCGGTGGCTGCGCTGCGCAGGAATACTGTGCTGGATAAGACCATCATGGTGGTCAGCACGGCATTCGTATCCATGCCTTCCTTATTTTGCAGCTTTGCAGGATGATGTGTCTGATTGTTTTTGGCGGATGAAGAATGCGGCGGCTTTGGAAGCATAAAAGAACCATGATCCAAAGGATCATGGTTCTTTATGCATTCTCAGATGCGCTTGAGCACTTCCTCGGTCATGGCGATGCAGCCAAGGGGAACGTCGCCCTCGCTGCGGGCGATGTCCGCGGTGCGGCAGCCGTCGCTCAGCGCGGAATCCACGGCGGCCTCGATGCAGTCGGCCTCCTCGGAGAGATCGAAGGAATAGCGCAGCATCATCGCGGCGGAGAGGATGGTGGCCAGCGGGTTGGCCTTGTCCTCGCCCGCGATGTCCGGCGCGGAGCCATGGATGGGCTCGTACAGGCCGCACTTCGTGGAGCCGAGGGATGCGCTGGGCAGCAGGCCGATGGAGCCGGTGATCTGGCTGGCTTCATCGGAGAGGATATCGCCGAACATATTGCTGGTCACAACCACATCAAACTGGCTGGGACGGCGCACCAGCTGCATGGCGGCGTTATCCACCAGCATGTCGCTGAGCTCCACATCCGGGTATTCGGCGGCGATGCGGTGCACAGTTTCGCGCCACAGGCGGCTGGTTTCCAGCACATTCGCCTTGTCGATGGAGATCAGCTTCTTGCGGCGCTTCCGGGCGGCCTCGAAGGCGGCCCTTGCGATGCGCTCGATTTCCATCACGGAGTATGCTTCGGTATCGTATGCCTCGCGGCCATTCTTGGTATCGCGGCGGCCGCGCTCGCCGAAGTAGATGCCGCCGGTGAGCTCGCGCACCATCATCAGATCGAAGCCTTCAGCAACGATGTCGGCGCGCAGCGGGCATTCATCCTTCAGCGCGGGATAGAGGCGCGCCGGGCGCAGGTTGGTGTAGAGGCCCATGGCCTTGCGAATGCCCAACAGCGCCTTTTCGGGGCGAAGATCGCCGGGCAGGCGATCCCACTTCGGGCCGCCCACCGCGCCGAGAAGCACGCTGTCGCTCTTCAGGCAGCCTTCCACCGTCTCTTCCGGCAGGGGGAAGCCGGTTTCGTCGATGGCGCAGCCGCCGGCGAGGTATTCGGTGAATTTGAATTCATGGCCGTATTTTTCGCCGATCTTTTCGAGCACCTTCACGGCGCTTCCTACGATTTCCGGGCCGATGCCGTCGCCCTTCACGAGCGCGATGTTGTAGGTCATGGTTTACGCCTCCTTTTCGAGCCTTGCCTTCAGGTAGGGCAGCAATCCGCCGTTATCCACAATCTTGCCGATGAAGGGCGGCAGCGCGGTGGCCTGGAATTCTGCTCCGGTGGTTTCATCGCGGATCAGGCCGCTGTCAAAGTCCACGGAAACCTTGTCGCCGTTCTGGATGGCGGCGGCAGCCTCCGGGCACTCGAGGATGGGGAAGCCGATGTTGATGCTGTTGCGGTAGAAGATGCGGGCGAAGCTGGCGGCGATTACGCATCGCACGCCGCAGGCGCGGATGGCAATGGGCGCGTGCTCGCGGCTGGAGCCGCAGCCGAAGTTTGCGCCGCCCACGATGATATCGCCCTGCTGCACGGTGGTGGCGAAGGAAGCGTCAATATCCTCCATGCAGTGCTTGGCCAGCTCCTCCGGGGAGGGGGCGTTTAAGTAGCGGGCGGGGATGATGACGTCGGTATCCACGTTATCGCCGTATTTGAAAACCTTTCCGGTGTACATGCTCAATTTCCTCCTCTCAGTCCAGTTCATCCGGGGAAGCCACGCAGCCCTTGATGGCGGAAGCCGCCGCCACTGCCGGGGAAGCCAGGATAACCTCGCTCTTCACATGGCCCATGCGGCCAACGAAATTGCGGTTGGTGGTGGTTACGGCCCGCTCGCCCTCGCACATGCAGCCCATGTGGCCGCCGAGGCAGGGTCCGCAGGTGGGGGTGGACAGGGCGCAGCCGGATTCAATGAAGATCTGGGCGAGGCCCTCGGAGAGGCATTCCATGTAAATCTGCTGGGTGGCGGGGATCACGATGCAGCGGATGCCATCGGCAACCTTGCGGCCCTTCAGGATTTCGGCGGCGATGCGCAGGTCGGAGATGCGGCCATTGGTGCAGGAGCCGATCACAACCTGGTCGATCTTCATGCCGGAAACTTCCTTCACGGTCTTGGTGTTGCTGGGCAGGTGGGGGAGGGCCACGGTGGATTCCAGGGCGGAGAGATTGATCTCCACCACGCGCTCGTATTCCGCATCAGGATCGGCTTCGTACACCTTGAAATCGCGGTTTACACGGCCCTTTACATATTCCATGGTCTTTTCATCCACGGGGAAGATGCCGTTCTTGGCGCCCGCCTCAATGGCCATGTTGGCGATGGTGAAGCGATCGTCCATGCTGAGCTCGGAAACGCCCTCGCCGGTGAATTCAATGGATTTGTAAAGCGCGCCGTCCACGCCGATCATGCCGATCAGGTGGAGGATCACATCCTTGCCGCTGACCCACTTGTTCAGCTTGCCGGTGAGCACAACCTTGATGGCGCTGGGAACCTTGAACCAGTTTTCGCCCGCCGCCATGCCTGCCGCCATATCGGTGGAGCCCACGCCGGTGGAGAATGCGCCCAGCGCGCCGTAGGTGCAGGTATGGCTATCCGCGCCGATGATCAGCTCGCCGGGGC
>JAFUPT010000129.1 GCA_017481065.1 Clostridia bacterium
CCATGGTCAGGAGCTTAAGGTTCCTTTTCTTCATTACGGGTTCCTCCTATCATTTGTAAGCCAGGAGAAATATGGCGAAAACATGCCAATTCCTTGTCGGCCCGTAACACATTATATATATATATAT
Organism: Clostridia bacterium; assembly: GCA_017481065.1. The sequence goes on from JAFUPT010000129.1 coordinate 128, forward strand.
ATATAGTCAACTTCTGTAACATGTCGAAAGGATTACGTTTTTGTCATGACTGAAATATGGCGGAAATATATAAAAATCCCGCAAAATATTTTTATTTTTTCGTTTATTCATGCCAAAGACGCCCGGCAAACTTTCTCCGGGATTTTTTCGTTTCGGGGCTTGTTTGGCACTTCAAACGAATATATAATCTGCGGCAAGTTCATCCGCAGGAGGCCGCCATGTCCAAAATCATCCGCATTCCCATCGATCGCATCTCCCCCAGCCCTTACCAGCCCCGCCGCGCCTTCGATGAAGCCGCCATTGCCGCTCTCGCCGAATCGATCCGCCGCTTCGGGCTGCTTTCGCCCCTGCTGGTGCGCCGCAAAACGGCCGGGGAATATGAGCTGATCGCCGGGGAACGCCGCCTGCGGGCCCTCCAGCGCCTCCAGTGCGCCCATGCGGACGCCATCATCCTCAGCGCCTACGACCGGGACTGCGCCCTGATCGGCCTCATTGAAAACCTGGAGCGGGAGGATTTGCATTTCCTAGATGAAGCCCGGGCCTGCCGCAGAATTATCGATGAGCAGGGCCTCGGCCGGGAGGAGCTTGCCCAAATCCTGAATTGCAGCCCATCCGCGCTGGCCAACCGCCTGCGGCTCCTGAAACTCCCCGAGGCTGTGCAGCAGATCATCCGGGAGGATGGCCTGAGCGAGCGCCATGCCCGCGCCCTGCTCCGCCTGGAGGATGAAGCCCGGCAGCGCAGCCTTGCCGGGCAGGCCGCCCGGCTCAAATGGGGCGTTCGCCAGCTGGAGAGCCAGATTGAAAAGCTGCTGCGGGAATCTGCTCCCCCGCGCAGCGCGCCCCGCATACGGGATAAGCGCCTCATCATCAATGCCTTCCGGGATACCCTGCGCCAGCTGAAGCAGATCGGCGTGCAGGCCTCCAGCCGGGTGGAGGAGCGGGAGGATTCCTATGATATCATCGTCACCGTGCAAAAGAGCACATAGAAAGAGCCGTCCGGCAAAACCGGACGGCTCTATTCCCCGCGGCAAACAATCATTTTCTCGGCGGTTCATTCAGGAATTGGCACACCGAATCCAGGGCCTGCTGTTCATCCAGCCCCTCCGCTACGATGGTAACCTTCATGCCGGACCGAAGATCCAGCGACAAAATGCCGATCAGCGAATCCACGCTCAGCCGCATGCTGCCCTTTTCCAGATACACATGGGCGGCATATTGGGACGCGCGGTGCGCCAGCTGCGCCGCGTAATCCGGCGTAATTGCCGGGCATGCTCCAAATACCGTTTCCACTCTTACCATTCCTGTTCCCTCTCACAATTCCAAATTTTCACCGCTGCGCAGCTTATCCGCGATTTCAGAAATCTTGCGCAGGCGGGCATTTACTCCCGATTTGCCAATTGGCTTTTCCAGCATCTCGCCCAGGCCGCCCAGGCTGGTGGCGGCGTTGTTCATGCGCACCTCGGCAATTTCCCGCAGGGGCGCGGGCAGCTTGTCCAAGCCCAGCTGTTCATCTATGTATTTGATATCCGCAATCTGGGAAAGCGCCGTGTTCATGGTGCGATTGATGTTGGAATTATCGCAGTTGAGCTGCCGGTTCACCCGATTGCTCACATCCTTCTTGATGCGCACATTCTGCAGCGCAAGCACCGCCTGGGATGCGCCCATCAGCGTAAGCATATCGGAAACATCGTCGCTCTTCTTTAAGTATACCACAAACTTTGCTTTTCTGCACGCCTTTTTTGCGCCAATTTCATAATAATTGAGATTTTTTATTACATAATCGGCAAAGTCCTCCGTCGGTGCGGCGATTTCAATGTGGTAGGCAATCTCCGGATTGCTCATGCCGCCGCTGATCATGAAGGCGCTCTTTAGGAAGGTCTTTTTGCAGCAGGCGTAATCCACCAATTCCTCCGGCGGCACGGCGCGCAGTCCAAAGGGCGCCTCCGGATCGTAGAGCCCGGCTTCATCCAGCAGCAGGCGCGAATCCTCCTCGGGAATCACCAGCTGGTAGCGGGTCATGCCGTTCAGGGAATCGCTGCGCAGGGTGCGTATCTGCGCCGTAATCTTAAAGTGCCGCTTGAGCAGCTGGAAGTAGTGGCGCACCACCGCCGCCTCGGCAGTGGTCACCGAGAGCGCATAGCTGGGGTCCCGGCCGAAGCGGAAGGAAATGCCCCCCGACGCCAGCAGCGCCGCCGCCAGCTCCGCCCGCGCGCAGCATTTGTCCGCGCAGAGCTCCCGCGCCAGTTCCGCGCGGGTATTGGATGCAAAGCTCATTTATCCTCACCAATGATGCGCACCTCGGGCTCCAGGCGCACGCCCTTCTCCCGCAGCACGGTTTCCTGCACATGGGCCATCAGGTCCAGGATATCCTTCGCAGTTGCATTTCCGATGTTCACCACGAAGCCCGCGTGCTTCTCGCTCACCTGTGCGCCGCCCACGGTGCATCCCTTCAGGCCGCACTGCTCGATCAGCGCGCCGGCAAAGTAGCCCTCCGGCCGCTTGAAGGTGGAGCCCGCGCTGGGCATGTTCAGGGGCTGCTTGTCCCGCCTGCGGGCGTTCAGCTCCTTCATGCGCTCCTGGATGGCCTCCCGGTCGTCCATTTTCAGTTCAAACGCCGCGCCCAGCACCACGCCGCCCTTCCTGAGCGGCAGGGTTGTGCGGTAGCCCATCTCCAGCTCATCCCGGGTCATGGTGCGCACTTCGCCGTCCAGCAGCACCTCGGCCTCCACCAGCACATCGCTCAGCTGGCCGCCGTAAGCGCCCGCGTTCATGGCGCAGCCGCCGCCCAGGGTTCCCGGAATGCCGCCGGCAAACTCCAGCCCGGCAAGCCCGGCGTCACATGCCGCCGCAGCCACCTTCGAGAGCATCGCGCCCGCCTGCGCGGTAATTCGCGTGCCCTCCACCTTGATCCCGGCAAATTTTTCTCCCAGGATGATGGTCAGTCCCCTGAGCCCGCCATCCTTCACCAGCAAATTCGATCCATTGCCCAGCACGCGGCATTCCACGCCGCATTCCTTCGCCGCCTCAATGGCCGCGCAGAGCTCCTCCCCGCTCTCCGGCAGGAACACCGCCTCGGCGGGACCGCCCACGCGGAAGGTGGTGTGGCGGGACATCATCTCGTTTTCCAGCACGCGGCTGCCTCCAAAGGCCCGCAGCCGCTTCAAAAGATTCTGCATATCTATTCTCCTATGCTCAGAAGTTGAAATAAATGAAGGGATTATAGCCGTTCACCGCGATATAGCTGATGGAAACCGCCGTAAGCGCCACCAGCACAACAGCCCCGGCCACGCGCAGGATGTTTTCATTCACATGCAGCTTATCCACAATGAAATCCTTCACCGGCAGGCCGCAGATGAAGCCCAGCAGCAGGAACCAGCCGTATTCCTTCACCAGCACGCCGGTCACGCTGTTCCAAATCTGCGCGCCGTTCACGCCCAGCAGGGAGCCGTACATCGTCCATGCGTGCGGCAGGCTCTCGCAGCGGATCATCACCGTGAAGAACACCATCATCACCAGCGCGTAAATATGGCCCACGAAGTGCTTCTCCATCCACTTGCGCAATCCGGTGAAGCGCTCGATCACCAGCATCACATAAAAACCCATGCCCCAGAGCACATAGGTCCAGGATGCACCGTGCCACAAGCCCGTGCAGAACCACACCATGAACATATTGAACAGCAGCCGCGGCGTCTTCACCCGGCTTCCGCCCAGGGGGATGTAAAGGTAATCCTGGAACCAGCTGGTCATCGAAATGTGCCACCTGCTCCAGAAGCCCGCCACCGATTTCGAAACAAAGGGATAGCGGAAGTTCTCCAAAAAGTGGAAGCCGAACATCCGGCCGAGACCGATGGCCATATCCGAATAGCCGCTGAAATCATAGTACACCTGCATCACATAGGCCGCCGCGGCGATCCATGCGCCGCCCACAGAAAGGTTTGCATGGTCCAGGCCAAACAGTGTATCCACCAGCAGGCCCAGGTTATTCGCCAGCAGCGTCTTTTTGCAGAAGCCCACCATAAAGCGGTGCACGCCCGCCACAAAATCTTCCTTGTTCTCCCGGCGGTTCTCAATCTCATCCGCCACGGTCTGGTAGCGCACGATGGGGCCGGCAATCAGCTGCGGGAAGAAGGAAACATACAGGCATACATTGATAAAATTCCGCTGCACCTTGCCATCGCCCCGGTATACATCGATCACATAGCTCATCGCCTGAAAGGTGAAGAAGGAAATGCCGATGGGCAGCGCGATCTCCGGCACCGGGAAGGACAAATTGAACCATACATTTATGTTGCCCAGCAGCCATCCCAGGTATTTATATACCCCCAGCAGCCCCAGGTTTACCACCACGCTCAGCACCAGCGCCACCTTCGCGCGCCCCTGCCCCGGCTTTTGCTTCTCATGATCGATCCACAGCGCCAGCAGCCAGTTCACCACGATGGATGCAAACATCACCACCACAAACTTCGGCTGGCCCCACGCATAAAATCCCAGGGAAACCGCCGTCAGAAACAGGTTGCTCCATTTCCGCCATTTGCGCAGCAGGAAATAACCCACCAGCGTAAGCGTCAAAAAGAAATATAGAAAAATATTGCTGGAAAATACCATTTGTTTACCCCTTGTATCGCATAAAAATCCAAGGATATTATAGCACACGGTGCCGGGAGTTGCAAGGGTCACGCTTGAGAGACGCCAAAGGGACACTGTCCCCTGAGAACCCCTGCTTAGGACAGCGGCGCGATTTGCAGGAATTCTTGCAGGGGCGCACCTATGTGTGCGCCCGCCAAGCTGTCTTCGAAAGCGGCCGAGGGATAGTTATCTCCCACCCCGCACAAGAAATCCGCTGCTTTAATCTACGGCAGCGGATTTCGCCTTCCTCCCCTTCCTTCCCATCCGGAATGAAAAACAGAATCCCGGCCCCATTATCTGCGGGGTCGGGATTCGATCAACTCAACGGCAACAGCCCGGCAGCCGCTGCGCCTCGCCGGCCGGCATATATATGCACAAAAAGAGCGAACCCTTGCAGATTC
>JAFUPT010000130.1 GCA_017481065.1 Clostridia bacterium
AATGATTCCCTTTGGAAACCTCGCAAAAAGGCACGCATTGCGTGCCTTTGAATATTTAAAGCCTGTCCCGCGATGGGACAGGCTTTTTCAGAGGGGTCCAGGGGGAATCATTCCCCCTGGCAGGGATTCTTAAGGGACGGAGTCCCTTAAGCGTTACTCCACCGTAAATTGGAAATTTCCGTTCTCCTCCGCCGCTTCATACATCGTGCCCAGCAGCTTGCAGCCGTATTTGCCCAGTGCGTTCAGCATGGGCGCGGGGTTGATGAGCGTTACATACGCCTCCATGGCGGAAATGCAGTCCCAGAGCGCGTCAAGGTTTCTTCCGTAGTAATCCGGCAATTCCAGCGCACGGGCGATTTCATCGTGGGCGGCTGCACGGCTCGTCATGTGCGCGCCGTCAAGGATGTATTTAGCCATAATAGCCTCCCTCATCCCAGATGTACCAGCCATCCTCCCAGTACCAGCCCTCGTAGACCAGTTCAAAGGATTCATAGTGGTCGGCGGTGTAGTAAACCAGGCCATCATTGGAAAATACCAGCCGCTCAGCGCCGCGCTTGCCGTCTGCAAAGTTCACATCGCATTCGTAGTAGCGGCGGCCGCGGGCTTCGGGCAGGATTTCCTCGCGGTTACCGAAGCTGTCGCCGCCGATCGAGTAGCCGTAGGAGAGCTGCCACAGGTGATTGCCGTTTCCATCCCAGCCGAGGTCCCGTGCCTCATCCTTGGTGATGTAATTGGGCGGCAGCTCCTCAAAGGCGTGCAGGTAGAGCGCAACTTCATCGCTGAGGATGTAATCATAGCCGTATTCTACGATCAAATCCTCGGTAATGGCAACGCCGTCCTCAACCAATACCTCGCCGAAGGCGATGCCAAAGAGCAGGCTCAGCGCCAGCAGCAGGGAAAGCAGGATATTCTTCATCATATCAGCCTCCGAATTCAAAGAGCGTTACCTGGCTGGTCTCCGGCATGCCGTTCAGGCAGCCGGCCTGGCGCAGGGTTTCCACCAGGCTCTTGGATACCTTGCGGCGCACCATATCATCCTGGGAGATGAAGGGCCCGCCCTCGCGCGCAGCCACAAAGGCTTCCGCAGCATTGGTGCCCACGCCCGGCAGGGAGTTGATGGGCGGCAGGATGCGCCCGTCTTCGGTGATCTGGAAGTCCTTCGCGGAGGACTTGTAGATGTCCAGCGGCTTCATGTGCACGCCGCGCAGGTTCATTTCGATCATGATCTCCAGCAGCGTTGCCTCGTCCTCCTTGGTGGCGGTGAGTTCGGCCTTGTCCATGGCCTTGATGGCCTCGTAGGCGTCGCGCAGCTCCTGCACGTTTTCCGTGCACATGTAAGCGGCGTTGAAGCTCTCGGCATTCCTGTGCAGGTAACAGCAGTAGTAGGCCGCAGGGTAATAAATCTTGAAGTAGGCGATGCGCAGCGCCATGATGACGTAGGCCGCCGCGTGGGCCCGGGGGAACATGTATTTGATCTTCTTGCAGCTATCGATGTACCACGGGGGCGCATCCACGGCGGAAATCGCTTCCTCCATCTCCGGCCGCAGGCCCTTGCCCTTGCGCACGTTTTCCATGGTCTTGAAGGCGATTTCGTTGTCCACGCCCAGATCGATGAGGGCGTTCATGATGTCGTCTCGGGTACAGATGCATTCCTTCAGGGGAACGCCCGCCTTTACAAGGTCTGCAGCGTTGCCCAGCCACACGTCGGTGCCGTGGGAGAGGCCGGAGATGCGGATCAGCTCCTCCAGGGATGTGGGCTTGGTATCCTCCAGCATGCCGCGCACGAACTTCGTGCCGAATTCCGGTACGCCCAGCGTGCCGGTCTTGGACACACCCAGCTCCTCGGCGGTGATGCCCAGCGCGCTGGTGCCGGAGAAGAGGGATATGATCTGGCCGAAAACTTCCTTGTCGTCCAGCGGCACCTGCTGCGGCGGTATGCCGGTCAAATCCTGCAGCTTGCGCAGCATGGTCGGATCATCGTGGCCCAGTACGTCCAGCTTTACCAGCACATCGTGCATGGAGCTGAAATCGAAGTGGGTGGTGATGGTATCCGAAGTCATGTCGTCCGCCGGATGCTGGATGGGGGTGAACTGGAAGATGGAATATTCCTTCGGCAGCACCACCATGCCGGCGGGATGCTGGCCCGTGGTGCGCTTTACGCCGGTGATGCCGTTGGCCAGGCGCAGCTTTTCGGCGTTGCTCAGGGAAAGATTGCGCTCCTCGGCATATTTCAGCACATAGCCGTAGGCCGTCTTCTCAGCAATGGTGCCGATGGTGCCCGCGCGGAAGCAGAATTCCGTGCCGAAAAGGTCCTTGATGTATTGGTGCGCCCTCGGCTGGTATTCGCCGGAGAAGTTCAGGTCGATATCGGGCACCTTGTTGCCCTTGAACCCGAGGAATACCTCAAAGGGAATGTTGAAGCCGTGGCGGCCCATCTCCGTGCCGCATACCGGGCAGTTCTTTTCCGGCAGGTCCAGCCCGGTTGCGTAGCCGGCGGGGATGTCAAATTCGTAATGCTTGCATGCGGGGCAGACGTAGTGTGCCGGCAGGGAATTTACCTCCGTGATGCCGGAAAGGTAGGCCACCAGCGAGGAACCTACGGAGCCTCGGCTGCCCACGATGTAGCCATCCGACAGGGATTTCGCCACCAGCTTCACCGCGATCATGTACAGGGTGGAGAAGCCGTAGCCGATGATGGAGTTGAGCTCCTTGTCGATGCGCTTCTGCACGATCTCCGGCAGCGGATCGCCGTAGATGGAAATCGCCTTGTCCATGGTGATCTGCCTGAGCTCGTGCTCCGCCTCCGGCCAATAGGGCTGGAAGGTCTCCTTGCCCTCAGGGTGGGGAAGGAACACATGCAGCTCGCCAACCCGGTCCGCGATGGCGTTGGGATTGGTGATTACAACCTCCTTCGCCTTTTCCCGGCCGAGGTAGGCAAATTCCTCCAGCATATCATCCGTAGTGCGGAAGTAGAGGGGCGGCTGGTGGTCGGCGTCCTCAAAGCCCTTGCTGGCCATCAGGATGGCGCGGTACACGCTGTCCGTGGGCTCCATGAAGTGCACATCGCCGGTGGCGCACACGGGCTTGTTCAATTCTTCGCCCAGGCGAACGATTCTCCGGTTCAGCTCCCGCAGGCCCTCGTCATCGGCCACGGTGCCCTCGCGCTTCAAAAATTCATTGTTGCCGATGGGCTGGATTTCCAGATAATCGTAGAAGGATGCGATGCGCTTGATGGTCTTCTCGTCCCGGCCATCCAGTATTGCCCGGAACAGCTCGCCAGCCTCGCAGGCGCTGCCCACGATCAATCCTTCCCGGTACTTTGTAATCAGGCTCCGGGGAATGCGGGGCGTCCTGTGGAAGTAGTTCAGGTGGCCTTCGCTCACCAGCCGGTACAGGTTTTCCATGCCCTTCTGGCTGTATGCCAGCAGGATGATGTGGTAGGCCTGCTTGCTCGCATCGGTCTGGTAGCAGGAGTTGAGCTCGCCAATGGTGGATATGCCCTTCTGGGCCTGCACTTCCTGCAGCACCTTCATAAGCAGCAGGCTCGTGGCCCTCGCATCGTGCACGGCGCGGTGGGCGTTTGCCAGGGAAATGCCCAGCCCCTTGCATACATAGCCCAGCCTGTGGCTCTTCATGTTGGGATATTGGTTGCGCACCAGCGCCAGCGTATCCAGCACCGGGTGATCAAAGGGCAGCCCGGCAGCGGAAAATGCCCGGCGGAAGAAGGCGATATCGAAGGGGGCGTTGTGGGCCACCAGGATCGCGCCCTCGCAGAACTTGGCGAACGCGGGCATCACATCCATCAGCTTCGGCTTGTCCCGCAGCATGGCGCTGGTGATGCCTGTGATCTCCACCACCTTGTCCGGAACCGGCCGGCCGGGGTTGATCAGCTCCGCAAACTCCGCCACTTCCACGCCGTTTTCAATGCGCACCGCGCCGATTTCGATGATCTCGTCCGCATGGGTGTTCAGACCCGTGGTCTCCACATCCAGCACCACATAGGTCGCGCCGTCCAGCCTGCGGGTGCCGTCGCCATCCACGATGCTGGCAGCATCCTCGATCAGGTAGCCCTCGCAGCCGGGAATCAGCTTGATGCCGTTCTTCTTGGCGGCGCCGAAGGCCTCGGGATAGGCCTGCACTACGCCATGGTCAGTGATGGCGATGGCCTTGTGGCCCCATTTCGCCGCCTGCTTGATCAGGGCGGAGGGAGAGGCGCAGGCGTCCATCGTGGAGAAGGAGGTGTGCAGGTGCAGCTCCACGCGCTTCTCCGCAGCGGTATCTTTTCGCACGGGCTTCTCGGCAGGCACCAGGTCGGTCACCATCAGCACCATTTCATGCTTGAAGTCGTCGTAGCGGTAGCTGCCGCGGGCAGTGACCCAATTGCCGTTCTTGAGTCCGGCGCAGACAGCCTCCGCCTGGGCCTGGATGCTCTTCGGGCTTTCGTCCGCGCCGCGCTTGCCGCTCAAAAACAGCTTGCAGTTTACCGAGGATGTGTTGTCGCTCATGGTGAAGGATATGATCTTCGTCTGACCGTTCTTGGCCTCGCGCAGCTCGAAATCCGCCACCTCTCCCCGCACCACCATGCGGCCGATGTCCTCGGTCACCTCCCGCATCTCGATGGGCGGATCATGAATGGGCTTGCCAAAGAGCGCCTCCGAGGGGGGCGCCGCCTTCTTTTCAGGATCAATGTTTTTCGCCGTGGCCTGGGCCAGCATTTCTGCTTCCCTGGCGCGGGCTTCGTTGATTTCCTGGATGCGGCGCTCGTCGTCGCCGGTGATCTTCAAAATCACGCTCGCGCGGATGCCGAAGAGCTTGTTCAGTTCCTCCTCCAGCATGCCGGAAACATTCTTCATCTTCAGGTAATCCGCGCCCTCGCTGCTGGCCACGTTCAATGTGAGCTTTTCGCCGTCAAATTTCCATGCGCCATCCTCCCAATCGAGGAAATGCACTGCGCCCGGGCATTTGTGGGCCAAAAGATCCTTCAAGAGCTTGGAAGCCCGGTTGATATCGGCCTGCACGGCCTCTTTCAGCGCCGGATAGCGTACCTCCACCTTCACCCCAACGCTGGGGAAGGCGGCCTCCATCACCCGCTGCAGGCGCTTCAATTCATTCCTCGAAAGGATGCGCTCCGACGCCAGCTGCACCAGCAGCTGCCCGGTCTTCCGGGATATGCTCACGCGCAGCAAAGAGAGACCGCCCGCAATTTCCGGGCAGTCCCGTTCAATCAATTCTCTCCAGAGCTCGGCCATATCAGTGTTCCTGCGCGTAGCTGCGCACTTCGTCAATCAGTATCTTTGCCAAATCGCCGCGCACGCTCCGGGGCGCCTGTCCCTTCACGATCAGCGCGCCGCCATCCCTGCCGCCGCAGATGCCGAGGTCGGCTTCCTTGGCCTCGCCCGGGCCGTTCACAATGCAGCCCATCACGGCCACTTTGATGTGCTTCCTGATATCCAGCGTGGCGGCCCGCACGGCGTTTGCAATGTTTTCCACCTCGATGCAGGTGCGCCCGCAGGTGGGGCAGGAGATGATCTCCACAAAATCGCTCCGCAGGCCGCAGGCGCGCAGGATATTCATGCCCGCAGGCACCTCCTGCACCGGGTCGCCGGAGATGGATACGCGTATCGTATCCCCGATGCCCTCCATCAGCAGCGTGCCGATGCCCACCGCGCTCTTCACAATGCCCACATCCGCCGTGCCGGATTCGGTCACGCCGATGTGCTGGGGATAATCTGTCTGCTCATGGGCGAGGCGGCATGCTTCGATCATGGCGCGCACGTTCGTGGCCTTGAAGGAGAGCACGATCTCATCGTAGCCCGCCCTCTCCAGCATGCGCGCGTGGTTCAGGCCGCTCTCCACCATGCCCTGGGGCGTGACCCCGCCGTACTTCTTTAGAATTTCCTTCTCGATGGAGCCGGAATTCACGCCGATGCGCACCGGAATCCTGTGCATCTTTAAGCAATCCGCCAGCGCGCGCACATTTGCCTCCCCGCCGATATTGCCGGGATTGATGCGCACCTTGGCGATGCCGTTTTCGATGGAGCGGATGGCCAGCTTGTGGTCGAAGTGGATATCCGCCACCAGCGGCACCGGGCTGCCGTCCACCAGCGCCCGCACGGCTTCTGCGCAGGCTTCGTCATAAACCGATACGCGCACAATGTCCGCGCCTGCCTCCGCCATGCGGCGAATCTGGTCCAGGGTGGCGGGTACATCCCGGGTATCGGTGTTGGTCATGGTCTGTATGCTCACGGGCGCGCCGCCGCCGATGGCGATTCCGCCCGCAATAACCTGGCGTGTCTTCATGGTATTTCTCCTCAGCCGCCCGCAATCAGGCGCATGATATCCTGGTAAGTGAAGAATATGAAGGCCGCGAGCAGCAGCAAAAAGCCTGCGGCGTGCACCATGCCCTCCTTCTCAGGGGGGAGGGGCTTCCTGCGAATGCCCTCGATGATCAAAAATACCAGCCTTCCGCCGTCCAGCGCGGGCAGGGGCAGCAGGTTCATGATGCCGAGGTTCAGGGAAATGATGAACAGCAGGTTCACCACAGCGTATAGCTTCTCATCCGAGATCAGATCGCTGGCAAAGCTGATGATGCCCACCGTGCCCATCATATCCTCGGTGCCCTCGCCCCGGAAGAACAGGTTCTTCAGGCTTTCCAGCAGCAGCTTCACCACATCCACCATGTAGCTCCAGGATTCCTTCACTGCCTCCACGATGGTGAACGGCCTGCCGCCGAAGCTGATGCCCAGCATGTAGGTCACGGTGCCGTTTTCCTCGTCCACAACCCTCTGCGGCAGCACCATCAGCTTGTGTTCCTCGCCGCCGCGGTCGATGGTCATTTCCAGCTCTTGCTCCAGGTTCGCCGTCTGGAAAACCTGCTGCAGGGTGAGGATACCTTCCTCATCATAGCTGATATCCGTGCCATTGATGCTGGTTACAATGTCGCCCAGCTCCAGTCCGCTCTCTGCGGCGGGCATGTTCGGGTCGATTTCCGAGATTCGCGGCTGGTATTCCGCCACATAAAAACTGCTCAGCAAAATTACGCAGGAAACAAAGGCCAGCACGAAATTCATCGCCGGCCCGGCCAGCATGGTCAGGAAACGCTTCCACACTGGCACATTATTGAAGACGTTGGGCGCGGGATTTTCCTCGTCCTCGCCCGCAAATCTGCAGTAACCGCCGAGGGGAATGGCGCGCAGGGAATATTGAATGCCCTTGCGCTTCCAGCCGATGATTTTCGGCCCGAAACCCACGGCGAACTCCACCACGCCGATGCCGGTCAGCCGGCCTACGAGGTAGTGGCCGAATTCATGCACGGTCACAATGAAGCCCAGCAGCACGATGGCGATGATAATATAGAAGATTTTTAGCATGTCTTTCTCCGAATCAATTCATTTGCCCATCCGCGGGCCTCGGCGTCCGCCTGGTATACATCGCCGATGCAGGAAATGCTGCGCTGCGCCACATGGTCCAGCGCATCCCGCAGGATCTCAGGAATGCGGCCGAAGGGAATTCTGCCCTCCAAAAATGCGGCCACAGCCGCTTCGTTCGCGCCGTTGAACACAATGGGCATGCCGCCGCCCGCCTTCAACGCCTCGATGGCGTAGCCCAGCGCGGGGAAGCGGGCAAGGTCCGGCTCATAGAAATTCAGCGCCGCGATCTGGGCAAAATCCAGCCGCTTTGCCTCGTAGGGCAGGCGCTCCGGGTAGCTCATGGCGTAGCCGATGGGGCCGCGCATATCCGGGCAGCCCAGCTGGGCCAGCACCGCGCCGTCCTCAAACTCCACCATGGAATGTATGATGCTCTGGGGATGCACCACCACGCGAATCTTCTCCGCAGGCATAGAAAACAGGTGGTGTGCCTCGATGATTTCAAGGCCCTTGTTCACCATGGAAGCGCAGTCCACGGTGATCTTCCGGCCCATGTTCCAGGTGGGATGGCGCAGCACTTCGGAAACGGTCGCCTTTTCGATCTGTTCCTTCGTCCATGTGCGCAGCGCGCCGCCCGAGGCCGTCAGCAGGATGCTCCGGGGCGCATTGCCCTGCGCTGCCTGCAGGCACTGGAAGATGGCGGAATGCTCGCTGTCCACGGGCAGCATGGGCTTATTCAGCCTGCGCGCCTTCTCCATCACCAGGTCGCCGCCGGTGACGAGGGCTTCCTTGTTGGCCAGCAGCACCTCTTTGCACACGTCAAGGGCCGTCCATACCGCGTCCAGTCCGGCGATGCCGGTGATGGCGCAGAGGGCGGAATCGCTCTTCACGGCTTTCAGCGCCTGCACGGAGCAGCCCGCACCGAAGAACCACTGGCAGAATTTCAGGTCTTCGGGAATGCTTTCGGGTTCATGCACCATGCCCGCAGCTTGCGGGCGGAATTCGCGCACCAGCTCAAAGAGTTTATCGGCGGAGCTGTGCGCGGTCAGGCAAACGGCAGAGAATCGATCCGGATAGCGGCGCACCAAATCCAGCGCCTGCCCTCCGATCGATCCCGTTGCCCCAAGTATTGAAATTGTTTTCTGATTCATTTTCGATTTCCAGATTGGTATTTGGTCGTTTTTTTCTTACATGCCCGCCATGCGGAAGAAGATATAGCAGCTCGCGCCA
>JAFUPT010000131.1 GCA_017481065.1 Clostridia bacterium
ACTAAGCTCGCCCCGAAACTTAAGCCGGGAGTTACGCTGGGGCTCTGCCCCAGACCCCGCCAGGGGGAGAGCCTCCCCCCTGGACCCCGGCAGAAATGCAAATCGCGCCGGACGGCGGCACGATTTGCAGGAAGAAAAGAAATGTAGGGGCGATCCTATGTGATCGCCCGTATAAAGGAATTCATTTCACGGGCGCACACACAGGTGCGCCCCTACAGAACTACCTTTATTTATCCCAGCGCTGCAAAGCAGCGCAATACAGGGGTTTCCAAAGGGAATCATTCCCTTTGGCAGGGTGCAGGGACAGCGTCCCTGCCGGGATTTGGGGCAGCGCCCCAACGTAGCCCCTGTGCACAACTCCATGATTTACCCACCGCCCATCCACCCCCACTGTGTACAAATCACAGCGCCAAAATGCCCGCCATTGCGGGGTTTTGGAGGGTTATCCACAATATCCACATACACTACTACTACGTCTACCTAATATAATTATACTGTCATTGAATACAGGAGGCAGAAGCATGCAGTTCACTTGTTCCACATCGAAGCTGATTGAAGCGCTGCAGATTGCAACGAAGGCACTGGCCAACCGCACGACGAACCACATTTTGGAGGGTGTTTTGGTGGAATGCGATATGAGCGGCATTACGCTCACCTGCTCGGACGAGCGCATCACCATCGTGACCCGAATCGATGCAAATGTAACAGAAGCAGGCCGCGGCATTGTGCCGGGCAAGCTGTTCAGCGAAATCGTGCGCAGGCTGCCGGATGAGAGCGTGGATATCCACATGGACAACCGCTTCGTTTTCACCATCCGCAGCGCACACAGCCGGATGAACATCTCCGGTCAGGATGCGGATCTCTTCCCCCGCCTGCCCAAGATGGATGATGAGCGGGAGATTTCCCTGCCCCAGGATATGCTGCGGGATATGATTCAGAAGACGGAATTTGCCATCGCAGCGGATGATATGCGCGAGGTGCTCACCGGCTGCCTGCTGGAGATCGGCGGCGGCGATGTGACCATGGTATCGCTGGACGGCTACCGCCTGGCGCTGAGAAGGGCAAAGTGCTCGGATGTTTTGGAGAAGTTTTCCGCCATCATTCCCGGCCGCGCGGTGGGCGATATCGGCAAGCTCCTCTCCGACAGCGAGGACGCCTTTTCCACCCTGTCCTTCGGCGGCAACAAGCTGCATATTAAATTGGAGAATACCGAAATTTATGTGATCCTGATCGAGGGCGAATATGTGCAGTACAGGCAGATTCTGCCGAAGAGCTTCGCCACCCGGGTGGAGCTGGAGCTGGATCCCTTCCGCCGCTGCATCGACCGCGCATCCATCATCGCCCGCGAGGGCAGCAACAACCTGATCATGCTGCGCATTGAGGGCGGCAGCATGGTGATCGAGGCCCACAGCCAGATCGGCGATGTGCGGGAAGAACTGCCCATCCGCCAGGAGGGCGCGGACCTGAGCATTGCGTTCAATGTGAAATACCTCACTGATGTGGTGCGCTACATTGATGCAGAGAGCATCGAGCTGAACCTGAACAACGCCGTTTCTCCCTGTATCGTGACCCCTGTGAACGACAATGAATATGTGCACCTGATCCTGCCGGTGCGCACCGGCGGCAGATGATGGCACGGGACGCCATCTGCGCGGTAGCCACCGCTCCCGGCGAGGGCGGCATTGCCATCGTGCGCATGAGCGGCGATGGCGCGCGGGATATATTTTCCCTGGTATTCAGGCCCATCAGGGAACGGGAAATCCAGTCCCACCGTATGATGTATGGCCATGCGATCGATGGAAACGGCGGAAGCATCGACGAGGTGATGGCCGTTTTCCTGGCCGCGCCGGGCACCTACACCCGGGAGGATATGTTTGAAATCCAGTGCCATGGCGGCGGGGTTTGCGCGGAGCGGGTATTGAAGCGCATCATTTCCGCAGGCGCGCGCATCGCCGAACCCGGCGAATTCACCCGGCGTGCATTCTTGAACGGCCGCATCGACCTTGCCAGGGCCGAGGCCGTGATGAGCCTGATCGGCGCGAGCTCGGAAGCCGCGGCCCGGTCCTCCCTCCGGCAATTGGAGGGCGGCGTTTCCGGCTTCGTGCGCGAGGCATCGGAAGCTCTCAAGGAATGGATGGCGCTGATTGAAGCCTGCACCGATTTCCCGGATGAGGTGGAGGAGGAGGACGCGGCGGCGCGGGTGCTCTCCGGCATACGCGAAATTGCCCGGCAGATTGAGGAGCGCTGCGATGAGCGCGGCGCGAAGCTGATCCGCGAGGGTGCGAGCATCGTGCTGGCGGGTAGGCCGAACGTGGGCAAATCTTCCCTGATGAACGCGCTCCTGCACCAGGAGCGGGCGATTGTAACCAGCGTGCCCGGCACCACCCGGGATGTGCTCACCGAGCGGATACGCCTCGGCGGGGTTACTGCGGAGCTTTCCGACACGGCGGGACGGCGGGATACGCTGGACCCTGTGGAGAAGATCGGCGTGGACCGGGCGGCGAAGGCTGCCGAGACGGCGGATATACTGCTGATCGTGCTGGACGGCTCAGAGGAATTAACTCCTGAGGACAGAGAATTGCTCGCCGGCCGGGATGGGCGCAGCATTGTAGTGATCAACAAATCCGATATTGAAAACAAACATGATATTCCCGGCGCGATCATCGTGAGCGCAGCCAGCGGCGAGGGCATGGATGCGCTGATCCGCGAGATGGAAAAGCGGGTGGCCGTTTCCTCCGGCATGGAGGGAAAAATGACCGAGCAGCGGCATTTGAACCTTGCAAAGCGGGCCTTGAACGCCATTTACAACGCCTGTTCCTCCATTGAGGCGGGAATGGCGCTGGATATGGCTGAAATCGATTTGCGGGAGGCGCTCGCCGCTCTTTCGGAAATCACCGGCGAGGATGCTTCCGAGGAAGTGATCGACCGGGTATTCAAGAATTTCTGCGTGGGAAAGTGAACGGGGGATGCTGTACCTGTCCCCTGCCTGGGGGACAGCTTCTCTCAACGTCTCATCCCATCAAAGGAGTCGTTATGCAAAATATTATTTCAAACGTAGTAAAAGAAATTTCCGCCACCTGCGAGCAGGAGCCGATCTTTGCGCGCAAGGACAGGCGGCAGATACCGCAGCGGGACCAGATCATCCAGCTGATTCGGGAGCTGCGCAAGCTGATGTTTCCGGGCTATTTCAGCGATGAAAACAACGATTTTTTCCTCGGCTACACGCTGACGAACATTTGGAACATACTGCTGGGGCAGCTGAAGCTGGCGTTTTCCTATGAAAACAGCGATCGGGAAGCGGTGAAGCAGCAGGCGCAGGCAGTGTGCGAGGATTTTATCAAGGCGCTGCCGGGCGTGCAGAAGATGCTGATCAAGGATGTGGAGGCGGAGTTCCAGGGCGATCCCGCCGCGCACAGCCGCGAGGAGGTAATTTTCAGCTATCCGGGCCTGTATGCGATCTATGTTTACAGGATTGCCCATGAGCTCTACCTTCGAAATGTGCCCTTCATTCCGCGCATCATGACGGAATATGCCCACGGCAAAACCGGCATCGATATCAACGCCGGCGCGACCATCGGCGAATATTTCTTCATCGACCATGGCACCGGCATCGTCATCGGCGAAACCACCGAGATCGGCAAAAATGTGAAGCTCTACCAGGGCGTTACCCTCGGCGCGCTCTCCACCCGCAGCGGCCAGGCGCTCTCCGGCAAGAAGCGCCATCCCACAATTGAGGACGGCGTTACCATCTATGCCAACGCCACCATCCTGGGCGGAGATACCGTGATCGGCGAGGGCGCCACCATTGGCGGCAACACCTTCATCACCTGGTCTGTGGAAAAGAATGCGAAGGTAACGAAGGAAACCCCGCCTCCGGTGGAGAATTGCAGGAGGTGAGGGGGCTGGGAGCAGGCAGTTTCCAGCATCCCCTGCCCCTTGACAATTTCCATTAACGGCGGTATAATAATGCCTGTCCGAAAACAGCACTGCTTCGGAGAGAAGGGCAGTGTTGGTTTTTGTATGTTCAATTGAAGATAAATCAGTCCTGACCCAGGAGGTTCCCACCATGTCTGAAGTTCGTGAACTTACTTTCACTGATAAGAAAAAGCTCGAAGCTGAGCTGGCTGAACTGATCGAGGCAAAGAAGAAGGTTGCCGAGGATATCCAGACCGCGCGCGGCTTCGGTGACTTGAGCGAAAATGCGGAATATGATGCAGCCAAGGCCAAGGAGGCCGAGGTTTACGGCAATATCAACCGCATCGAGCAGATTCTGCGCACCGCCACTTTCATCGACGATTCCGCTGCATCTGACGACGTGGTAGCCCTCGGCACGGTCGTAAAGGTTCTGGATATGGAATATGATGAAGAGGATGAATACACCCTCGTTGGCTTCACTGAGGCCGATCCCATGAAGCTGTTCATCTCCAACGAATCCCCCATCGGCGAAGCCCTGATCGGTGCGCACAAGGGCGATATCGTTGAAGCCAAAACCCCCGGCGGCAAGATTCA
Source organism: Clostridia bacterium (assembly GCA_017481065.1). The sequence continues at coordinate 4,510 of JAFUPT010000131.1, forward strand.
GCTGAAGGTTCTGGATATTCGCAAGAGGTAAGGGGGAGAACGGATTAGGGGACTCCGTCCCCTAAAACCCCTGCCAGGGGAAATGATTTCCCCTGGACCCCTCAGATATAAAAAATGACCTCGGAGCGAGGTCATTTTTTAAGGATAATATTTTCGCGGCGCAATGCGCCGTTTGCAGGGGATTCCAAAGGGAATCATTCCCTTTGGCGGGGTCTGGGGCAGCGCCCCAGCGTAACCCTTCGTCTCCCCACAATATGGAGGTATAACCATGGCAGAAGAAAAGAAGATTGTTGCTCCCGAAAATACCCAGCAGGAGCTTTCCGAGCAGAACCGCATTCGCCTTGAGAAGCTGCAGGGCCTGATTGCCGATGGCAAGGACCCCTATGTGCTTACTAAGTTTGACCGCACCCACCTGTCCACCGAAGTGATCGCGAACTATGCGGAGCTGGAGGGCAAGGAGGTTGCAGTTGCCGGCCGCATGATCGGCCGCCACATCATGGGCAAGGCATCCTTCGCCCGCCTGCAGGATGGTACCGGCAAGATCCAGCTGCATCTCAAGCGCGATGAAATGGGCGAAGAAGAATATGCCGCCTTCAAAAAGCACGACCTGGGCGACCAGATCGGCGTAGTTGGTATTCCCTTCGTAACTAAGACAGGTGAAATCACCATCAACGTCAAGGAACTCACCCTGCTGGCCAAGTGCCTGCATCCCCTGCCGGAGAAGTTCCACGGCCTGACCGATACCGATACCCGCTATCGCCAGCGCTATCTGGATCTGATCGTGAACCCCGAGGTGAAGGATACCTTCGTCAAGCGCAGCCAGATTCTGAAGGAGACCCGCAACTTCCTGGACGCCCGCGGCTATCTGGAAGTGGATACTCCTGTTCTGGGCACTCTGGAGATCGGCGCATCCGCTCGTCCCTTCGTTACCCATCACAATGCTCTGGACATCGATATGTTCCTGCGCATTGAAACCGAGCTGCACCTCAAGCGTCTGATCGTCGGCGGTCTGGAGAAGGTTTACGAA
>JAFUPT010000132.1 GCA_017481065.1 Clostridia bacterium
ACGCCAGCGTTCGTCCTGAGCCAGGATCAAACTCTTATGTTCAATCCTTATCCTCACTCGTTCCTTTCCGCGCCTCAGCTCGCCAAAGCCTCGGCTCTTCCAGAAACCAGTCAGGCGTTTACTCTCTCAGAATCTGACTGTTCTTTGTTACACTCTCGTGTAACCCTTAATCTACTTTATTCGCTGTATCGTTTTCAAGGATCGTTTGCGTTTGTGCTCTCGCTCAACGCAGGATTTATTATAGCACCCAAGCACCCGTTTGTCAACCCCAAATTTCAATTTTTTAGGATTTTTCTTGAAATACCACATATTGTATAATATTTCCTTGAAAAACTACCATATATTGTATACTCAATCCGTTCCCGCGCCATTTTTCGCGAATTTTGATTTGTTAAGAATCATGTTTTTTGAGAGAAAAAATATACCCGGTATGGCCATTGCTCCGGCAAAAAACATCGAAATAACGTATGCCGGCGCAGAATTTGGCGCGGTTCCCGGCATGCTGGGGCTGTTGCGCAGCACAATCGCGCCAATGCAGGCAAACAGCGCCGCAGCGATGCACCTTACACAGAGATAATCCCCCGCTTTTACCCCGATTTCCCGCATCACATCCATATTCTGCGCTGCAATGCAGAGCCCGCCGAGGCCAATGCCCATGCATTGCAGCAGTTCGCGGGCGGGGATATCCACTCGCGCCAGCTCCGCAAGTCCGCTGGGTAGATCCATGGCGAGGAGCAGCAGCGCGCCCGGCAGGTATCCCAAGAAACCGGCCAGCACCGATGCGATCGCGCTGAAGAACACCATATACCCGCAGATCACCAGCACGCTTTCCACCGCGCCCAGCATTCCGCCGGTGCGGCTGCTTTCCTGGATATCCACGGGCGCGCCGTCGCCAAGATCAAAACCCTGCAGGCAGATAAGCAGCGCGATCTGGATAAATGCCTGTATCGCCGCGAGTTTCCAGCCCATCTGCGCGGAGCCATACAGCCCGCAGCCCACGCCGAGCACCAGGTATGCCGGGCTGAGTCCGGTGAGCGCCAGCGCCAGCCGCCTGGCATCGGTATTCTTCATCCCCGTTTCCGCCGACACCCTGCGCACGGCAATCGCGCCGCCCGGCGAGCCCGCGATCATGCCGATGACCACCGCCGGAGCCGCCGAGCCGGGCAAATGAAACAGCCTGCCCATCAATCCCGAGAAGATTTTATTATATGCGCGGCATGCTTCGGAACCCGTGAGCACGGGCATGAGCGCGAGAAAGGGAAAGAGCGACGGCGCGACGGATGTGCACCACAGCAGCATGGCCCGCTGCGCGCCGGCGACGGAATCCTCCGGCCGGACCAGGATTGCAGCGAGCACAGCGGCGGACAGCAGCAGCTTCAGTTTCTTCAAATCATCACCCCCGCTTCGAGGGTATGTGCGCCGTGGGGGAGTAATGACTGGGAGAGGTGGTATGCCAAGCGGGAACGCCGGGGAAATGATTGCCCCGTGAATCCCCGCAAAGAAACACTGTCCATGGCGAACAGTGTTTCTGAATTATATGTATTCAACAAAAGGACAGGATCGCCCCGCATACAAAAATCGATCCCGCACCGGGACCGATTTTATTGTGATGCTTCCAAAGCGGATGATTCCCTTTGGTATGGCTCCAGGGAAATAGTATCCCATGCGGGACGCTGAGGGCGGCGCCCTATGAATCGCCCCGGCCTCTCACTCCGCCAAATTCAAACTATGCTCGCCGGTATCGCCCGCCTGCGGGTTTTCGATGAACAGGTGCAGCGTATTTTCATCCGTCCATTCATACATCAGCTGCGCGCTGCTGTGCACGCCGATCTCCAGCTCGCCCTCGCCGGGTCTTTCCGAATCATAGAAAATTCCGGCGACGCGGGGATAAGCCTTGTACACCAATCCGAGAAAATCGCTGCCGTCATCATTGAGCAGCGGCCGCTGCGCGCGCAGTTCCTCGTTGGTGCTGTATTCCCGGAGCACCACCGCCACCTTTCCGGACGGCGCGGTGAAGCTATTATAGTAAGACGGCACGGAAAATTCGGTCATGATGGTGAAAACCACCAGCATTCCCAGGCCCACCGCGAGGCAGATGACGCCGCTCACGCCCACCGCCGCCACCTTGAGCACCTTATTCAGCACCTTCCTGCACACAAAAACCGCCAGCGCGATCAGCGCCGAAATCACCAGCATGCCGAACAGCAGGAAAACCATGCCCTCCTCCAGCAGCCGGTAGCCCAGCCAACCCATGATGCCGATGCCCGTGAGCGCCAAGATCAGCGCGGTGAAATATACGATCAGGAATTTTTTCATTCCGCACCTCCATCCGTGCTGCCGAAACCGCCGGTGCGCACGCCCGCGGCCTCGTCATCCACCGTGATTCCAAAGGGCAGGAAGATACCCTGGGCAAACGCCTCGCCCTTCTTCACGGAAAGCACCTTGCCTTCCCCGTTCGCATTCACGATTTTCACCTGGATATGCCCTTCATTCGCCGCGCCGAAATAATCCGCGTCGATCACGCCCACCGTGTTATACAGCTGCAGCCGGTATTTAAAGCCCTGGCCGCTGCGGGGATAGATGGTCAGCACCCAGCCATCCTCCATCTGCGCCCGAATGCCCGTGGGAATCTTGATGAATTCACCCGGCTTCAGTTCGAAATCCAGCGGGGAAAAGAAATCGTAGCCTGCCGAACCCGCCGTGCCGCGCCGGGGCAGCCGGATATCCTCATACGGATTCGCCCCGCCGAACTCCCAGTCCTTTTCAAACTGTTCCCTGCTCACTTTTTGGAACTTCGCAATTTTGTACATAGAAAGTCTCCGTATTTTTGATTTTGGGGATATGTTGGGGACAGCGTCCCCTAAGCAGGCTCCCCTTCGTCTCCTCCCCATTATACCACGCTTGCATCCCGCCCGCAATCCATATATAATAGAAGAAACCAATTCGGAGGAAGCATAAATGCGCGTAAAATTCATCTGCCACAGCGGATTTTTCATCGAAGGCGAAAAGAACTGCCTGCTGTTTGACTACTGGAAGGGTGATCTGCCGCCGGTACCGGCGGGCAAAAAGCTCTGGATCTTCGCCAGCCACCACCACCCGGACCACTACGATGCCGCGATCTACCAGTACGGCGAAAAAAACCCCAATACCCGCTATATTCTGGGCGCGGATATCACGCTGAACAGCGCAAACCGCCAGAAAATGGGTGTGACCGATGAAATCTTCGCCCGCTGCACCCGCGTGCATAAAAACGATGTGATCGAGGAGGACGGCGTCACCATCCGCGCCATCAAATCCAGCGATATGGGCGCAGCTTTCCATGTAACTTTCGAGGGCAAGGCCATCTACCACGCCGGCGACCACAATCTGTGGATCTGGCACGAGAGTGAACTCTTCGACCGCAACCAGATCCAGAAATTCTATGAGGAAGTTGAAAAGCTCCGCGGCCTTCCCGTCGACGCCGCCTTCCTGCCCCTCGATCCCCGGCTCGGCGATGAATACTGGCGCGGCTTCGACGCCTTCGCCCGCCTCTTTTATCCCCAGCACATCTTCCCCATGCACATGGTCGATGATTATTCCATGGTGCAGAAGATGAAATCCAGCCCCATCGCCCGTCCCTATGCCAGCCGCATCGCCGCAATCGACCGGGAGAGTCAGGAATTTGAAATTTGAGACGGGAGGCGCGCAGGGGGCGTTGCCCCCTGACCCCCACCCAAGGGACAGCGTCCCTTGGGAAACGCCAGAAAAAGGCACGCGCTTGCGTGCCTTTAAATATATTCGAACAATCGCAAGCCTCCCCTGTGCAAGGGGAGGTGGCGCACAGAACCGGAGGAGTTGTCTGGCTCCGCAATGTGTGCGCCCCACCGCATGGAAAAGAACCGTAGGGCGGCCTGACCTCAAGCCGCCGCCCCGACTTCTTCCCTCCATTTTATTTTTCCACAAAAGAAAAAGGACAGCCATGTGGCTGTCCAAAAAGAATTGAATCCGGCGACGACCTACTCTCCCGGGCCGTTGCCAGCCAAGTACCATCAGCGTGCTGAGGCTTAACTTCTGTGTTCGGTATGGGAACAGGTGGATCCCTCAGGCTATTGTCACCGGAAA
>JAFUPT010000133.1 GCA_017481065.1 Clostridia bacterium
CGCAGATCGAAGTAACCTTCGATATCGACGCCAACGGCATCGTGCATGTATCCGCCAAGGACCTGGGCACCGGCAAGGAGCAGTCCATCGCCATCACCGCTTCCTCCAACATGAGCGAAGAGGAAATCAAGAAGGCCGTTGACGAGGCTGAAAAGTATGCAGCTGAGGATAAGGCCAACAAGGAAAAGATCGAAACCCTGAACCAGGCCGACAGCCTGATCTATCAGACCGAGAAGACCATCAAGGACCTCGGCGACAAGATGGATCCCGCCGACAAGGCCATGCTCGAGGGCGAAATCGAGAGCTTCAAGAAGGTTCGCGAAACCGGCGACGCCGACCAGATCAAGCCCGCCATGGAGGAGTTCTCCAAGAAGACCTACGATGTGTTCGGCAAGATCTATCAGGCCCAGGCTGCCCAGCAGCAGGGCGATCCCAACGCAGCCGGCGGCCCGAACGTAAACGACGACGGCACCGTGGACACCGAATTCACCAACTAAGCGTTTTTATCAATTTCGGGGGCAGGGGTGAACCCTGCCCCTCAAACAACGTTGAGATTTGCTGCGGAGGAACCGCAGGGGCGATCCTGCATGATCGCTCGCGGGCGCACACATAGGCGCGCCTATACGGGGCTCTTGCCGCAGTTTTGACAGAAAAAGAAGGGTGACATATGGCAAAGAGAGATTATTACGAGGTTCTGGGCATCGCCAAGGGCGCGGACGAGGCCACCATCAAGAAGGCCTACCGCACGCTGGCGAAGAAGAACCATCCCGATGTCAACCCCGGTGACAAGGATGCAGAGGAGCGCTTCAAGGAGATCAACGAGGCCTACCAGGTGCTCTCCAATCCCCAGAAGCGCGCCCAGTATGACCAGTTCGGCCATGATGGCCCCCAGGGCTTCGGCGGCGGCGCGGGCTACGGCGATTTCAGCGGCTTTGGCGGCGGTTTCGGCGGCTTTGAGGATATCTTTTCCAGCTTTTTCGGCGGCGGCGCCTCCGGCCAGCGCAGGAACGGCCCCGTTCCCGGCGATGACCTGCGCTATGATATCACCATCACGCTGGATGAGGCGGCTTTCGGCTGCGAGAAGGAAATCAACCTCGTGCGCGATGAGGAATGCCCCGAGTGCCGCGGCACCGGCGCAAAGCCCGGCAGCAAGGTGGACAATTGCCCCACCTGCGGCGGCAGCGGCCAGGAGCGCGTGGTGCAGAACACCCCCTTCGGTCGCATCCAGAATGTGCGCACCTGCTCCAAATGCCGGGGAACGGGCAAGATCATCAACGAGCCCTGCTCCAAGTGCCACAGCAGGGGCAAGATCCGCGTTTCCAAGCGCAAGACTGTGAACGTGCCCGCCGGCATCAACGATGGCCAGGTGCTCACCATTCGCGGCCAGGGCGGCCTGGGCGAGCGCGGCGGCCAGCCGGGCGATCTGCTGATCGTGGTGAGCGTGAAGCGGCATAAGCTGTTCCAGCGCGACGGCGATAACCTCTACATCGAATTCCCCATGACCTTCACCCAGGCGGCCCTCGGCGCGGAGCTGGATGTGCCCACGCTGAAAAAGCCCGTGAAGTATTCCTTCCCGGAGGGAACCCAGCCCGGCCAGGTATTCTGCATCAAGGGCGAGGGCGTGCCGCACCTGCGCGGCAATGGCCGCGGCGATCTCTACGTCACCGCCGTGGTGGAAATTCCCCGGAAGCTCACCGAAAAGCAGAAGGATTTGCTGCGCCAGTTCGATGGCAGCGTCACCGGCAACCAGTATGAAAAGAAAAAGAGCTTCTTCGATCGCGTTAAAGATGCTTTTACTTGAAAACTGTCCCGGATAATACTATAATAGAAGCGGTGGAGGTTGTCCTCCGCCGCATTCTCATATTGCGAGGTTTCATCATGGATTGGATGGAAGTAACGGTGCTCACCACAACTGCCGGCGCGGACATGATTTCCCAGATACTCATGGATGCGGGCAGCAGCGGCACGATGATTGAAGATAAAAACGATGTGGCCCTGAACCAGCGTCCCGAAGGCCAGTGGGACATCATTGACGAAGCCATTGCCAGGCGCATCGGCGACGATGTGAAGGTGACCGGCTATTACGAAGTGGACGCGGGCCTTGCTGACCGCGTGCGCATGATCGAGGGCGAGGTGCGCCGCATCAAGGGCATGGACCTCGGCTTCGACGCGGGCAAGCTGGAAGTGCTCAGCAAAACCTTCGCCGAGGAAGAGTGGGCCGAAACCTGGAAGAAGGCATTCAAGCCCTTCCGCCTGGGCAGCCACATGGTGATCAAGCCCGGCTGGTGCGAATGCGAGATCAGGGAGGGCGACAAGGTGATCGAAATTGATCCCGGCATGGCCTTCGGCACCGGCACCCATGAAACCACCGGCATGTGCGTGGAGCTGGTGGAGAAGTACATCACCCCCGGCGTGACCGCCATCGATGTGGGCACCGGCACCGGCATCCTCGCCATCGCGGCGGCCCACATGGGCGCGAAGGATGTGCTGGCCATCGATATCGACCGCGTGGCCGTGCGCGTCGCCGAGGAAAATGCCAAGATCAACGGCTTCGGGGGCCTGATCCGCTGCAAGGCGGGCGACCTGCTGGAGAATGTGGACGAGCAGGCAGACGTGGTGATCGCCAACATCATCGCCGACGTCATCATCATGATGGCCGCTCCCGTGCGCAAGCATATCAAGGAAGGCGGCCGCTTCATCTGCTCCGGCATCTCCTCCGAAAGAAAGCAGGATGTGCTGGACGAGCTGGACAGGGCGGGCTACACCGTTCTGGATGTATACGAGCGCGGCGGCTGGTGCGCCATCGCCTGTGATAAGTAAATGAATTCGTTTTACATTGAAGGAAACGGCGTGGTGAACGCCGCGGCGAGCCTGCTGCCTGAAGAGGCCAAGCATGCCGCGCAGGTGATGCGCATGCAGCCGGGCGAGGAAATTTACGCCGTGGATGCATCCGGCAGGCGCTTTCTCGCCGTGTTGGAAAGCGTGTCCAAGCAGGGCTGCACGGCCATGCTCACCGAAGAGCTGCCGGACAACGAAGCACCCGTGCACATCACCGTATACCAGGGCCTGCCCAAGGCGGAAAAGATGGAGTTGGTCACCCAGAAGCTCACCGAGCTGGGCGCATCCTGCCTGGTTCCGGTGAAGATGGAGAGATGCGTGGTAAAGCTGGATGAAAAGGACGGCAAAAAGCGGCAGGAGCGGCTCCAGAAGATCGCCCGCGAGGCTGCCAAGCAGTGCAAGCGCGGCGGCTGCCTGGAGGTAGCCGCGCCGCAGACCTGGAAGCAGCTTGCTTCTTGCCTGCAGCGTCACGACCTGGTGCTCGTTCCCTGGGAGGACGCCGCGGGCTACGGCATGAAGGCCGCCCATGCGGACTTCCCGGAAGCTGGAAACATCGCCATCGTGATCGGCCCGGAGGGCGGCATGAGTGAAAATGAGGTCCGGGCATTGGAGGAGGCCGGCGCGAAGCAGGTCACCCTCGGGCCCCGCATCCTGCGCACCGAAACCGCCGCCATCGCCGCCTGCGCCATGGCCATGCTCCTCTGGGGGGATATTGGATGAAGAAAATCGCTGTACACACCCTCGGCTGCAAGGTGAACCAGTACGACACCGAAGCCATGCTGGAAGCCTTTGAGCACGCGGGTTACGCCGCCGTATCCATGAAGGATGAGGCGGATATCTACCTGATCAACACCTGCACCGTCACCGGCACGGGCGATTCGAAATCGGAAAAGCTCATCCGCCGCACCGCCCGGCTTCACCCGGACTGCGCCATCGTGGTCGCGGGCTGCCTGGCCCAGCGCAAGGCGGAGGAGATTTTGAAGATGGACAATGTGCGCCTCGTGGTTGGCGTGCAGAGGCGTGCGGAGGTTGTGGAGCTCACCGAATACGCCATCGCAAACGATACCCGGGTGAACGCCGTGTCCTCCCTGAAGAATGCGGATTTTGAATCCCTTTTCGTGTCCCGCCACGAGGGCAAAACCCGCGCCACCATGAAGATACAGGAGGGCTGCGACCGCTGGTGCGCCTACTGCATCATTCCCGCCGTGCGCGGCCCGGTGCGCAGCATGCCGCTGGAAAAGGTGAGATGCGAGGCTGAGCGCCTCGCCCAATCCGGCTACCGGGAGATCGTGGTCACCGGTATCCACCTGGGCAGCTACGGCAGGAACACGGAAGATACGCTTCTGGACGCCATCCGCGCCGTGCACGATGCAAGCGGCGTAGAGCGCGTGCGCCTCGGCTCGCTGGAGCCCATCACCGTTACGGAGGAGTTTGCAAGGGCCCTCTCCGAAATGCCGGGCATGATGCGCCAGTTTCATCTGTCCATGCAGTCGGGCAGCAAGACGGTGCTCGAGCGCATGAAGCGCCGCTACAACCCGGAAGAATACTATGCCGCCTGCTGCACCCTGCGCAAATACATGCCCGATTGCGCCATCACCACGGATGTGATCGCCGGCTTTCCCGGGGAGACGGAGCAGGAATTTGCGGAAACCATGGCCTTCATCGAAAAGGTGGGCTTCGCCCGCATCCATGCCTTCCCCTATTCCAGGAGATCGGGCACCGTGGCCGACCGCATGCCGGATCAGGTGGATGAAAATACCAAGCACATCCGCACCAACCAATTGATCGCCCTCGGCAACCAATTGGAGGAAAAATTCGTCAAAGGATTGGAAGGCAGCGTGCAGTCCGTGCTCTTTGAGGAGCCGGCGGGGGATGGCCTCGCCGAGGGCTACACGGGTCAATATGTGCGCGTTCGCGCGCAGGCCGAGCCGGGCAGCATCCGTCCGGTGCGCATCATCCGCACCGAGGGAACGCTGGCTTACGGCGAAGCTTAGAATGAAACGGGAGGTGAAATCAAAAATGGACTGCCTGTTTTGCAAGATCATCGCCGGTGAAATTCCCGGCAATAAGGTTTATGAGGACGACAAAGTGTTCGCATTCCGCGATATCAATCCCCAGGCCCCGGTACATGTGCTGCTGGTGCCGAAGAAGCACATGAAGAACATCCTCGAATGCGATGCTGAAACCGCCGCCGCGCTCACCGAAGCCATCGGCAAGGTTGCAGAAATCGAGGGCGTGAAGGAGGGCGGCTTCCGGGTGCTGAGCAATTGCGGCCAGCACGGCTGCCAGAGCGTGCACCACCTGCACATCCATTTGCTCGGCGGAGCGCAGCTCTCCGAAAAGATGGGTTGATCAAAATCCACCAACCATTGGGGGCAGCCCGGCGCATTTGCTGTTTTAAGAATTGTGAAATTCTTGAAATTTGCCCATATATCGCTTGACGGTACATGCATAATGCGCTATAATATTCTTTGTGGCGCACCCCATGCTACATTGGCGTATGCCAGTCCAAACGCGAGGGGAGGGAAAACACATGTCCGAGGTACGGATCCGCGAAAATGAATCATTGGAAAGCGCACTGCGTCGTTTCAAGCGCAAGACCGCTCGTGATGGCATTCTTGCTGAAGCAAGAAAGCG
>JAFUPT010000134.1 GCA_017481065.1 Clostridia bacterium
AACCTTTCTTCTCGTGTAAGATGTGTATAGGACATCGTGCCTGCCTCCTGTTGATTTGGTGTGTGGTAACTTCATTCTAACACAGGCTCGCTCGATGTTCTATTCTTTTTCCTCTGTTGCTCTTATTATGATAACCTTAGATTGTCCCTTAAAAATCCCATGATAAAGGCACGCATACGCGTGCCTTTACATTTGGGGAGCCTTTTGGTTCCTGTTCTAAAATATTTTAAAGGCACGCGTATGCGTGCCTTTGCAGAGGGTTCTTAGGGGAATCATTCCCCTAAGCGGGGCCTGGGGCAGCGCCCCAGCGTAACCCAACACCCCGCTTCCCGCACACTTTATAACACAAGCATACTGGAAAAATGCGCCCATATATGTTAAAATGATTTTAGTATAAGATGGAGGGTTGTGCGGATGCGGAAGTGGTTGGCAATGCTGCTGGTTCTGCTGGCGCTGGCGCTCTCGGGATGCAGCTATTGGGTAGTGGAGGATGCGCCGGTGCAGGTGGGCAGCGCGTATTTGCAGCCCACGGAGCATCCTTTTGGATAGCTTTGCAAAATTGCGCTCTCTTCGACACAATTTCCCAGGGAATCTGTGTTATAATAAAAATGTATTGCTAAAGAAACAGGGGTGTGTGCCTTGCCGCGTCGTTTGCTGAGTATACTGATGATTTTCACCTTCCTTTGCACCAGCGTTCCTTCCGCGTTCATCTATGGCGTGGCCTACGCGGAGGAGGAGGGCGATATTTACGATGAATCCGCGTCCACGGGCTATGTTGCGCTGAAGCGCGGCGACCGGGATGGCGAGGATTCCGCAAACATCGTGATCCTGCAGAACAAGCTGATCGAGCTGGGCTATCTGTACGACGCCGCCGACGGCGTGTTCGGTCTGAACACGGAGAGCGCGGTTTCCGCCTTCCAGCGCAGCAACGGCCTGGAGGAGACCGGCGAGGTGAGCCCGGAAATGCAGGAATTGCTCTACTCCGGCAAGCCGCTGGTGAGCGCCATGGACTCCACCGACCCGGAGAGCGTGGCCTACCGCGTGCAGGACAAGCTGGCCATGTGGGGCTTTTTGATGGATGATCCAGATGGCCGCATCGGCGCCAAGACCGAGGAAGCAATCGCCGCATTCCAGGATTACCTGAGCAGCTATTACTGGACGGTGTTCCCCTCCCCCTCTCCCGAGCCCATCGCCACCCCGGCGCCTGGCGAGCCCAGCGGCTATGCCGATGCAGCCGTGGCCATCGATGTGCCGCTGAAAAAAGAGGATACGGTGGAAATCACCGAGGATATCCTGAAATATATCGACGGCGATTACAACTTCGAAATCTACCACGAGACCGTTTCCAGCGGCGACAGCAACCTGGAAGTGTGGCGCGTGCAGCGCAGGCTCTACCAGCTGAATTACCTGCCCGTGGTGGACGGCACCTACGGCGCAGACACCGAGCGCGCCCTGCTCTATTTCCAGAAGAAGAACGGCCTCAACCAGACCGCCGTGGCCGATGAAGCCACCCAGCGCATCCTGTTTTCCAATGCGGCCATCAAATCCGAGGAATTCGTGTGCGCCTACAAGCTGGTGGTGGATGTTTCCGAGCAGCGCACCTATGCCTACCAGTGGAACGGCAGCAATTACGGCACCTGCGTGCGTGAAATGATCTGCTCCACCGGCCTGAACGATACCCCCACCCCCCTTGGCACCTACCAGGCCGCCGGCTCCACCGGCACCGGCGAATGGTATTGGTTCGGCGCTTACAATTGCTACGCCAAGTGGGCCTACCGCATCGTGGGCGGCATATTGTTCCATTCCGTAATCTATTCCAAGGGCAAGAAGCTGAACCAGACCTCCGTGCGCAAGCTCGGCCGCAAGGCCAGCCACGGCTGCATCCGCCTCAAGGTGGAGGATGCAAAGTGGATTTACGATACCTGCCCCGCAGGCACGACGGTGGTTGTGCAGGAGTAAGGGAGAGGTTGACGCCGGGGAACGCTTTTCTGGGGCGCTGCCCCGGACCCCGGCAGGGACGCTGTCCCTGCACCCTGCCAAGGGGGATGATCCCCCTTGGAACCCTCAGTAAAAAGGCACGCAATGCGTGCCTTTAATTATATAAGTCCTGTCCCGAATCGGGACAGGACTTTTTGCAGGGGTTTCCAAAGGGAATCATTCCCTTTGGTGGGGTCTGGGGCAACGCCCCAGCGTCTCCCCAACGTCCCCTAGATATTCTACTCTATGATCCCGCCGCCGAGGAGGCGGTCGCCATCATAGAGCACCGCAGCCTGGCCCTTGGCGGGAGCGCGCAGGGGCTCATCGGCGAGGATGTGCACGCCGCCATCCGGGCGCGCAGTGGCAGTGCAGGGCGGGTTTTCCCACTTGGTGTGGCGCACGCGCACGCTGGCGCGGATGGGCTCAGCGGGGGTATCGATCAGCCAGTTCATGCTGTGGGCGCGGACCTCGGTGTGGAAGAGCTCCTCCCAGAGGGCGAGCACCACGCGGTTGGTGGACGCCTGGATTTCGGAGACATATATCTTGCGCTCATTGAGCAGGCCGGGCCAGCGCTGGCCCACGGTGTAGCGGTAGATGCCATCGTGGGCGCCGATCACCTCGCCATGGAATACGAGCTCGCCGGGGCCGGGCACGGCAGCGCGGGATTTGATCCAGCCGATGTAATTCTTGTCCGGGATAAAGCAGATTTCCATGCTGTCCGGCTTGTGGGCCACAGGAATGCCAAACTCCTCGGCAAGGGCGCGCACCTGGGTCTTTTCGTAATCGCCCAGGGGCAGGATGAGCCGCGCGGCCTGCTCGCGGGTGAGCCGGCAGAGCATGTAGCTCTGGTCGTTGGAGGGCATGCCCTTGTAGATGCCGCCGTCCTTCGCCCGGGCATAGTGGCCGGTGGCGATGAGGGGCGCGCCAATCTCATCTGCATAATCGATGAGGCTCTTGAACTTCACCGCAGGATTGCACAGGATGCAGGGGTTCGGGGTCTCACCCCGGAGATATGCCTCGGTGAAGGGGCGGCAGACGTGCCGCTCCAGCTCGGCAGAAATGGGCAGCACCCGGAGGGACACGCCCAGGAAGGCCGCGGTATCGATGGCGTCCTGCCGGGCGGCTTCGGTGCCGATATCGAGGTAGAGACCATGCACCTCATAGCCATCCCGCTGCAAAAGCCGGGCGACCACTGCGGAATCCACGCCGCCGGAGAGACCGAGAACCACTTTTTCCATTTGTTTGTTCCTTTCGATGGATGGGGAGGCGCTAGGAGGAGAACGATGCCAAGGGGCGCTGCCCCTTGGAACCCCGGCAGGGACTCTGTCCCTGCACCCTGCCAAAGGACGCTGTCCTTTGGAAACCTGCCAAACGCACCGAAACCGGAGCGCCTACGCGCAGGTATCGGCAGCGCCGCGCTGGGATTTGAAAAATCCGCGCGGGCTGGTCGCGAGTGCGTTACGCTCGCGACTGCTATAGAGGGAATCATTCCCCATTTCGGCTGCCCCAGCTAAAGCTGTCGCAGCTACGCGGCGGGACAGCCAATGTCCACGCCGCTAGTCGGCCTTCGGCCTCCCTTCCCTGGGCCCCTCAGTAAGCACGCTGCGCGTGCTAAAGAAATTAATAATTGGAAGCCACCTTGCCAAGCAGGGAGCTTATTTAGACGCAAGTGATTGAGCAATATTGACGCAGCTGACGATGTTATGCGGGGATGATCGACAGCCTGGGATTACATGGCGCCGTCAAACATATACCTCTGGAACCGCACCGCATCTGCGGCGTCCTTGTCCAGCTTGGCTTCGCTCAGGTCATCATACATGTTGTGCCAGATGCGGATATCCTGGCCCACCTGGCCGCCCATCTTCACGAAGGGCTCCATGCAGCAGGTGCCGTCATAGCCGATTTCGCGCAGGGCTTCGCCGATTTCGCGCCAGGGGGTGCGGCCCTTGCCGGGCACGCGGCGGTTGCATTCGCCGGTATGGAAGTGGCCGAGGCGCTTGCCTGCATGGCGGATGGCGGCGGCGAGATCATCTTCCTCGATGTTCATGTGGAAGGTATCCAGCATGACGCGCACATTCTTTTCGCCCACCTCATCCACGAAGCGCACGCCTTCCTCGCAGGTATTGAGCAGGTAGCCCTCGAAGCGGTTGAGCACCTCGAGGCAGAAATCCACGCCGTAATCCTGGGCAACGCGGCCAACCTCGCGCACATTTTCAACGGAGCGCGCCCAGTCGCCCGCCTTGTCGATGGGCTTGGTGTAATCCGCCGGCCAATAGGAATAGAGGCCGCCGCCGATGGTGTGGATATTCAGGATTTCGAAGCGCTTGAAGAGCTCATAATAGAATTTCTTGGCATTTTTCACGATCTCCGGATCGGCGCTGCCCATGTTGCGGTCGGCAGACGGGCCATAGCCGCCGGTGAGGAATACGCCGTTGTCATCGGCGCACTTGCGCATATCCTTCAGGGTTTCTGTGGAGAAATCGTTCAGCGGCGCGCAGCCGATTTCCAGGAAATCGAAGCCCAGCTTTGCCACCTTTTCGATGTAGGGAATATAATCCGCGCCCCACATATCCTCCCAATATGCATAATAGATGCCATGCTTCATGGATAAAGCCCTCCTTGATGTAAACTCTGTGTTTACATTGTACACGGAAGGCGGCAAAAAAGCAAGCGATATTACAATAGAAGTTGCAAAGCCACCACCAGCGCCGCACCCGGCAGACCGAGGAAGCCCACGGCCATGGCGGTGAAGGGATTGACCGCCACCGAAAAGCCGAAGAGGCCGCCCACCAGATTTACCAGCATCAGCGCCAGCGCGCCCAGCACACCGCCGGCCAGCAGCCGCCAGAGGAATTTCATGGGCACCAGCAGCAGATAGCCGGTGAGGCAGATCAGCGCCAGGCCCACGATGAAAGATGCGATCAGTTCCCACGGGATCGACATAGCAGCACCACCTTTTGGGCTATGGATATGCGGGAATGGAATGGAAAATACCTCCGGCGGGAGCGGATTTTCGGCGGGATGTGGGCATCCCGCCCTACGATTGCATTTCTATCGGATGGATAATCCTATGCGATAACCCTCTCAATGGATTTTTTACGGGCGCACACACAGGTGTGCCCCTACAATTTCCCGTATATCAAAAAACGATCCCTAATGGGATCGTTTTTTATGTGCCGGGGTCAAGGGGGGAGGCTCTCCCCCCTTGCAGGGTTTCCAAAGGGGCAGCGCCCCTTTGCCAGGGTGCAGGGACAGCGTCCCCTGAGCGTTCCCATTTGGCGTATTTCCCCCGATCAGTTGGTATCCGCGCAGAGCGGGCCGGCCAGTTCTTCCATGAAGAACAGCTTGCCGGGCATGGTGGGAATGAAGCTGCTCGTAATTGCCTTGCACGGGCCATGGCGCAGGGTCATCCAGAAGCTCATGCCCTGCCACTGCATGCCGCGGCTCAGCACGCCGTCCGCACCGCCGAT
>JAFUPT010000135.1 GCA_017481065.1 Clostridia bacterium
AAGGATTTCGCCCAGGAGACGCCGTCCCCTGGGAAAGCCTTTCTGAGGGCGCTGCCCTCAGGCTCCCGGCAGGGGAAATGATTTCCCCTGCACCCCTCAGCAAAAAATCGATCCCGCTCCGGGATCGATTTTTTGATATGGAGAGAAACCAAAGGCTCCCCTGTGTAAGGGGAGCTGTCAGCGAAGCTGACTGAGGGGTTATGCGCCCGCTAAAAGACTCCCCATTCAGAAACCGAACCGTAGGGCGGGATGCCCACATCCCGCCGCCAATCCGCTCACAAAACGTGCCGCCGTCCGGCGTCTCCCTAAGCAGCCCAATGTATGGAGCGCAAACAGGGTTCTGCTTCACTGGTATTCCATCCCAAAACTACGATGGAACCATCATTTGTATAATAAGTAAGTTCGGCATATGTCATATCCATCTCTTTGGAATAGGTAAGAAGTACATCACCCAGCCGCCAGGTTTGCGCAGCATCCTGTCTGGCAGCAGAAAGTATTTTCCGTATTGCGTCCGCCGCGCTGTCCATGTGTATGCCGCGCAGCGGTTCCGGGGCATTTTCCATCAGCTGTTCCGCCGCCGCGCTGTCATCCATGATGATGCTGAACGTGCCGTCCTGCTCCTCCGTCACGGGAGTCAGTTCGATGGTGATGCTGTTTTCCCCGTCCGTTAATTCCAGGGATGAATACAGGGCTTCGCTGTCCATATTCCCGGCGGGCAGGCTCTCCATGGAGGAAACCAGCGCGTAATCCGGGAATGCTTTGGCAGCATCCATGCCGAAAAGTGCGGAGAAAACATCAACTGCCGGCACGCGCTCCGCAGCGGAAATCCCAACATCCATTGCCATGGGCGTCGGCATGGGGGTCAGCGTGGGCATAAGACCGTATTTTTCCGCGATGGTCGCGGCAGTCGGCGCCGGAGTCGGCGCGGTGATAAATACGGATATCGGGCCGTCCGCGCCGGGAATCCCGAAGGAAAAGCTGTTTTCGTAGGTGGCCGTCGGCGGATATGTGGGCTCCGGCGTGGCGTTTGCGGCAAACCATGCGTTTGCATCGGCGGAAAGGCATACCGGGCAGGGAACCTTTCCTTCCGCCTCCGCCTGTTCAATCGTGCTTGCATGGGCGTTCATCATGCCGGAGCAATCCGCATAGGCATGATAGTAGGCGCCGTTTTCTGTGCAGAAAACGGTGGTTTCCGAATCGGGCATGGGCCTGGGCGTGGGCGTAGCGCTCAGCTCTTCCCAGTCCACGCACACCGGGCAGGCTCCCTTGCCGGAGGCGTAAGCCTCCCGAAGACTGTGCGCCTGCGCGCCCTGCATGCCGCTGCAATCGGGAATTGCATGGAAATAAGTGCCCTTTTCGGTGTAGTAGAAGGTGCTTTCCAGGGTATTTTGGCTGGGCGCGGGGCTGTACTGCTGGCCGAGCACAATATCCTGCTTGGGTTTTCCCAGCTCCAGCCCGCCTGCCGCGAGGGCGGCGACGGCCACGATCACCACCAGCGCGGCGGCGGCCGAGGCCATCCAAATGATCTTGCTTCGGAATTTCATGGCTTTCTCTCCTCTCTCGATTCCTTCTATTATATTATCGTGGATTGCGTCCGGGGTTTTGCCGAATGCCCGGTCAAAATCGGGATATCTCATGCTTCCTCACCTCCGTCGAGGGCCTTGCGCAGCAGCTGCCGCGCCTGGTGCAGCCGGGATTTGGCCAGTCCCGCCGTGATGCCCAGCATTTCTGCGATTTCCTTCAGGTTATAGCCCTCCAGGTGGTGCAGAAGCAGGGGCATGCGGTATTTTTCCGGCAGGTTCTGCAGGGATTGGCGCAGGTGCAAATCAATTTCCCCGGCGGCGGGTATGCTTTCCTCCAGGGGAAGATGCCGCGCTTTCTGCCGCCGCAGAAGGGTTTTGCATTCGTTGATCAGGATGCGGATCAGCCATGTTTCGAAATATCGCTCCTCCCGCAGCCCGCCGCGCTTCATCCATCCCTTGAAAACCGCCTCCTGCACCGCGTCCGCGCAGTCGGCGTCGCACCAGAGCATGGCATGGGCGATGCGGTAGAGCCGCCGCTCCATCGCGGTCACGCGCGCCGTATATTCCCGGTCATTCATCAAAATCACCCGCAATCGTTGTACAACTACCTATTAGACGCATAAAGCGGGGGAAAGGTTGGAAGGAAAGGCAATTTTTTCGCATGAATATTTATGCATCCTTATACAAAGGGGCAATCCGAGCTGGAAAGACAGCTGTTTGCCGTATAGAGATTGGGAGGGCAGGATAGGTCGCAAAGAATTAACAATCCGCCGTACAAAGACAGCAGTCTGCGAATTTCAGATTAAAAACCTGCAAAAATGCGTGTTTTGATGCAAAAAACAGCGTATGCATCCCGAAATTTGAAATTTTGATAGGTTTTAATTGCAGAATATGAAATAAACTGGCCGTGAAACGCGGAGTTTTATCCCCGGAACGAAATTTGACATTTCCGAAAAATGCAAATTGGGGCTTGCAATTTTGGTCGGACCTCTGTATAATATCCCCATACTTTGGTTCATTGAACCACGGCTCACTTTTTAAGGAGGCAAATACTATGAAGAAGATTCTCGCACTGGTACTGGCACTGATGATGGTGTTCTCCGCAGCAGCTATGGCGGAAACCGTCAAGATCGGCGTTTTCGAGCCCCTCAGCGGCGACTCCGGCGCAGGCGGAAAGCAGGAAATGCTGGGCATGCAGTATGCCAACTATGTTTGCCCCACCGTTGAAATCGGCGGCGTTACCTACGATGTAGAACTGGTTGCAGCCGATAACGGCTCCTCCACCGATAAGGCTCCCTCCGCTGCCCAGCAGCTGGTTTCCGAGGGCGTTAGCGTAGTTCTGGGCACCTACGGCTCTGCTTGCGCAGTAGCCGGCTCCCCCTACTTCGCAGATGCCGGCATCCCGGCCATCGGCGTTACCTGCACCAACCCCCAGGTTACCGCCGGCAACACCCACTACTTCCGCATCTGCTTCCTGGATCCCTTCCAGGGCACCGTGCTCGCCAACTATGCTTACAAAGAGCTGGGCGTGACCACCGCTTACTGCCTTGCTGAGCTGGGCAACGATTACGACGTAGGCCTGGTACACTACTTCAAGCAGGCATTCGAGGCCATGGGCGGCGTTGTTATCGACGAAACCTTCCCCACCGGCACCTCTGATTTCACCTCCTACATCTCCAACGCAACCGCAATGGGCGCAGGCGTGTTCTTCGCTCCCTGCTCCATCGCTTACATCACCCAGATCGTAAACCAGTCCGCAGCCCAGGGCGCTACCTTCTCCCTGATGGGCTCCGATACCTGGGACAGCAACAAGGTTATCGAAGCTGCTACCGGCACCAACCTGCCCATCTTCGTATCCACCTTCTACCAGGAGGGCGGCAACGTTGAATTCGACGAGGGCATCAAGGCCTGGATCAACAGCGATGAAGAAGCCATGAAGAACAACGGCGGCAACGACATGGTTGCAGCAGTTACCGCAATGGGTTACGATGCATACTTCGTAGCGCTCGAGGCCCTGAAGAACGCCGGTTCCACCGATCCCAAGGCCGTGAACGAGGCCCTGTGGACCACCACCTATGAAGGCGTATCCGGCGCAATCGCATTCGACGAGATCGGCGACGCCATCCGCGATGCTTGCTACATCAAGACCGCCAACACCGTAGACGGCGTTTGGGACTTCGTAGCAGTGCAGACCGTTGAATAATTGCGGCGAACCTGAGAAATAAAGAAACACTGCGTTTTGCGGCGTGGGCATTTCGCTCACGCCCAAAACATGTTTAAGGAGGATTTCCCCTCATGTTTTCTGTTGTACTTCCCTATCTGCTCAGCGGCATTTCCGTTGGCGGACAGTATGCGCTGATTGCCATCGGCTATACCATGGTATATGGCATCCTGCGCCTGATCAACTTCGCCCATGGCGATGTTTTCATGGTGGCGGGCATCCTGATGGTATATCTCTCCGCTTCCGGGCTGCCCCTATACCTCACCCTGCCGCTGGTAGTGGTGCTCACCGCGCTGATCGGCTTTTTGATTGAGCGCGTGGCTTATAAGCCCCTGCGCACCGCGCCCCGCATGTCTGTAATGATTTCGGCCATCGGCGTGAGCTATACCCTGCAGAACCTGGTGCTCTATATCACCGGCGGCCTGAACCAGTATTATCCCACCATTCCCTTCATTTCCGGTTCCGTGAAGATTTTCGGCGCAACCACGAAGATGGTTACCGTTGTTACCCCCATCCTTACCCTGATCCTGGTGGTTGTGCTGCTGTGGCTGATCAACAAGACCAAGATCGGCATGGCCATGCGCGCGGTTTCCAAGGATTTTGAAACCAGCCAGCTGATGGGCATCAAGATCAATTCCGTAATTTCCACCACCTTCGTGATCGGCTCTGTGCTGGCGGCGGTGGGTTCCATCCTGTATTTCACCAACTATACCACCGTTATCCAGACCTCCGGCGCCATGCCGGGCCTGAAGGCCTTCGTTGCGGCGGTATTCGGCGGCATCGGCTCCATCCCGGGCGCGGTTGTGGGCGCTTTCATCATCGGCATCTGCGAAAACCTGATCAAGGGCCTGGATATCATCCTGATCAAGGCGGGCCTTTCCAAGAGCATGCTGGGCCTCACCACCTTCTCCGACGCCTTTACCTTTGCCCTGCTGATTATCATCCTGATCGTTAAGCCCACCGGCCTGTTCGGTGAGAAGACGACGGACAAAGTGTGAGGTGAGCGCTATGAAGAATACAAACAAACGCGGCGCAATCATCTCCGCGATCATCATTCTCGCCATCTATGTGGGCGTGTTTGTGGCAGAACAGCTGGTTCCCGCCACCTCCATGCTCTTCACCGTGCTCAAGAAGGGCGCCACTTATGCCCTCGTAGCCGTATCCATGAACCTGCTCAACGGCTTCACCGGCCTGTTTTCCCTGGGCCAGGCGGGCTTCATGCTGATCGGCGCATACACCTTTGCGATCTTCACCATCCCGGCCTCCCAGCGCGCCGTTGTTTACCAGTATTATGATGGCGGCCTGGTGCAGTTTGCCCTGCCCGTGATTCCTGCGCTGATTCTGGCCGGCCTGGTTGCCGCGCTGTTTGCGCTGCTGATCGGCCTGCCGGTGCTGCGCCTGAAGAGCGATTACCTCGCCATCGCCACCCTGGGCTTTGCCGAAATCATGCGCTCGGTTTTCCAGTGGGATAAGCTGGGCCCGATCACCAATGGATCGAACATGCTGCGCCTGTTCCCCACCTTCAATGATTTCAACATCCGCAATGCCGAGGGCGAGGTAGTGGTGTATCTCTCCACGCTGATTCCCTTCATCATCGCGGGCGTATGCATCGCCATCATCGTGCTGATCATCCGCTCCACCTATGGCCGCTCCTTCATTGCCATCCGCGATGACGAGGTGGCAGCCGAGGCCATGGGCATCAACCTTGCCCGCCACAAGAGATGGGCATTCTGCATCAGCTCCTTCTTCGCGGGCATCGGCGGCGCAATGCTGGCCATGTATGCAAACAGCGTGCAGGCCAAGAGCTTTACCTCTGCAATGACCTATGAAATCCTGCTGATGGTGGTTATCGGCGGCATCGGCTCCGTAACCGGCAGCTGCATCTCCAGCTTCCTGTTCGTTGCCTGCAGCGAATGGTGGCTGCGTTTCCTGGACCAGAAGCAGTTCATCGGCGACTGGGAGGTTCCGCTGCTGGGCTCCGGCTTCCGCATGGTTGTGTTCAGCCTGATCATCATGGTGGTTGTGCTGTTCTTCCGC
>JAFUPT010000006.1 GCA_017481065.1 Clostridia bacterium
AGGCGGGCATGGTCACGGGGAAGAGCAGCTCCTGGCCGTCGATGCGATTCATCTCCTCGCGGATGATCTTCTCGATCTTGGAAGTGATGCGCTTGGTGACGGGGAAGAGGGTGTAGATGCCGTTGCCCACGGGCTTGATGTAGCCGCCGCGCATCATCAGCGCCTGAGAGGCAATTTGGCAATCGGCGGGCGTTTCCTTGTAGCGCTTGGAGACGAGGTTCTTGAGCTTCATGGAAATTCTCTCCTTTTTCTTCGGGCGGGAATGAAAAAAGCCCGCCCCCGGTTTTGCAGGGGCGAAGCTGAACTTCGCGGTACCACCTTGCTTCGGCGCAAAAAGCGCCCTCGCGTGCCCTCTAACGGAGGCGTCCGGCAGGATTTCATCGGGAGGATGCGTTCTCCTGCGTACTGGGGAGGCGGGGATCTCTGCGGCCTAACGCATGTCTTGCAGCCTCGGACATGCTCTCTGGGGGAAGGCGCGGGGCAGAAACGGGCTCCTTGAAGCGTACTGGTATATTATAATGGCTTCCGGCGGAATTGGCAAGGGGAAAAGCCACGGTTTGCCTGAAAAAAGTCCCGCCGCGCCTCAAAAAGCGAAATACTTCTCCCTCTGCCGCTTCATGCGCCCGCCAAGGAGGGTCAGGATGTCCTTCGCGCCCGCCTCGCCGCAGGCATAGTCCTTCATCGCGCGGCCTTCCTCAAAGCACAGCTCGTCATGCAGCGGGAAGAACTCCTCCAGCAGGAAGCAGGCGTAGCGCGCCAGGCGGAAATCGCCCACCAGGCGGTATTCCGCGCTGCGGCCGTCGATGGCCACGGAATACTTCTCCTTCACGGCCTCAATGAGGGCGGCGCGCTCGTTCTCTCGGGCGAAGACCATGGTAGAGGCCACATGACCGTTGGGATTGTTCACCGAGGAATGGCTGTCCGTGCTGCCCACGATGGGGAAGTCCTGTCCCTTGGCTCGCAGGTCGTAGTAGCGCAGGGTTTGGAAACCATTCTGCTCGTAGTAGGCCTCGCCGCCCAATACCTCAAAGGCGTCGAAGGGCTGCTGCTGGAAGATATAGCGCAGCACCCGTTCGGGAACATGGTATACGTCGTTGACCCAATAGGGATGGGCGAAGATACCCAGGCCCTCCGCCTTGCGGATCTGCTCAAAGACCCAGTAGCAGCAGGCATAGCAGAACTTCTCCACATCCTCGGGGATGTCGAGGGTATCCGCCAGGGCCAGAATTTCCTCCCGAAAGGCCTCATAAGAGCGCACCTCGGGGCAGGGGAAGCCTTCGTAGCTGCGGGTTTCCGGCGCATCGCCCACCTCGGCGATCTGCACGTCATCCACCAGGGCATTGACGGAATACCGGCCGCCGAAGTTGACGATGTGCACATCGTTGACAAAGCCCGGCTTGTTGGGCATGTGCACCTCCTCGCCCGGCACGATGCACAGCTCAATGGGCGCATCCTTGTAGGCTGCGATGGCTTCCAGCGAGGGGTAGTACCGCCGGTGGTCGGAGATGGTCATGAAATCATAGCCATGCTTGCGGTAGTTGGCGCAGACAATGGCCGGGGCCTGCTTGCCGTCGGAGCGGCAGGTGTGCACATGCAGGTCGCCCACGAAGGGATAGCGTCCGCACAGATCCTCCGCCACCGCGTAGACGCAGAATTCATGCAGCTTTTTGCCCGTCTCCCTGTCCAGCAGGCGCAGGAAATACCGCTGCTCCGCCTCAAAGGCGTGAGTGAAGCGGATGCTGCCCTCGCAGGTGAAGGGAACTTCCTGCCCATTGGTGCTCATTTCATAGTACCGCGGCACGCCGTCATCCAAGCCGAAGACGTTCAACGTCATATTCTCCGGATTGCGGAAGGCAGCGTGTTCACCCAAGGGGCGGATGGTGATGGCGACCTTCTTGCCTGCGGGGAAGACTTTGGGGTACACGTCGTAATCATGAAGCACAGTTTTCATGCGTTTCAGCGCTCCTTTCCCATGGTTCATTGAGCCGGGTCGCAGCGTTTGCAGGGGGTGAAATTCGCCGCCTTGGCCTGCTCCAGCGGCACCTGCACAGGATCGACCATCCCGCTGCAATCCGCCTCGCAGTGATAACGGCTGCCGCCGTTGGTGGGCACCCAGACAAGGACGCCGCTCTGGCTCCCAGTCTGCGCCGCGCCCCTGTCATAGCCCCAGGCGACGCCCAGGCGGAAGATTTCCTCCTCCCGCTCCGTGAGCTTTATCCCCAGCCAAGCAGTCTCTGCCGTCTCCGCCGCCTCCTGCGCGGAAGCGGAGTAGCGGCTCATCAGTCCGGCTATATCTCCGTCGCCCAGCGCCCAGGACGCCGCCAGCAGCAGCGTGCATGCGGCGCACACGATCCATTTGGTTCGCTTCATTCTCTTCCGACTCCTTCCGCAGCGCCATAAAAAAGCAGAACTGCCCAAGCCAACAGCTCAAGCAGTTCCGCTTTGCGCTCCCCAGGTAGGGCTCGAACCTACAACAACTCGGTTAACAGCCGAGTGCTCTGCCATTGAGCTACTGAGGAATATTCTCCGGCAGCGACCTATCCTCCCGGGCCGTGTCCAGCCAAGTACTTTCGGCACTGAAGGGCTTAACTTCTGTGTTCGGTATGGGAACAGGTGGAACCCCTTCGTCATTGCCACCGGAAATGGTACTCTATTATTTTACCACTGTCCCATTCATCTGTCAACAATTTTCCTTCGCCAGAACAGCACTTTTTTCCGCGAAAAAGGGCGGCTCCACAGCGGAAGCCGTCCTTTTGCAGATGATCTTACTCGCCCCGCGCCGCCTTCGCGCCGGCTTCCATGGCCTGACGGTTGACGGGCAGCAGGTGCTCCTTCTTGGGGCCGAAGGTGGCCTTGAGGGCCTCCATGGCGCTGTCGATGGAGATGACCTTGGTGCGCTCGATGATCGCGCCCAGCATCACCATGTTCGCCACGCGGCTGTTGCC
>JAFUPT010000136.1 GCA_017481065.1 Clostridia bacterium
ACCAGACTGCACTTCACACCTCGTTTCCATTCGTATTCCTCCTCGCAATTCTCTTTCGCTAAAGGCTCCCCTGTGTAAGGGGAGCTGTCACCGAAGGTGACTGAGGGGTTGTAAACAATCCCTCCGACCCGCTTCGCGGGCCACCTCCCTTTGCACAAGGGAGGCTTTAATGTATCCTCTCTGAAAAAAGAATCCCTGTCCCGTGGTGGGACAGGGATTCTTTAAAAATAAATTTAAAGGCACGCATTGCGTGCCTTTTTCTGAGGGGTCCAGGGGAAATCATTTCCCCTGGCAGGGGTTTGGGGACAGCGTCCCCAACGTCACTCCCCCAACGTCACTCTCCCCGTCACTCCGTCTCCTTCGCCTCCCGGTGAATGGTGAAGCTGAAAGCGGTGCCTTCGCCCTTCACGCTCTCCACCCAGATATCCTCATCCATGCGGTTGAGCAATTCCTTGGCAATGGAGAGGCCGAGGCCGCTGCCCTTGCCGCTGTGGGCCTTATCCACCTTGTAGAAGCGGTCGAATACATAGGGAAGATCTTCCTCGGCAATGCCGATACCGGTATCGCGCACGGTGACAACCACCTTTTCCTCGTCCCAGCCGACCTTCACGCCAACGCTGCCCTGCTCGGTATATTTGATGGCGTTGTCCAGCAGGATGATCAGCATCTGTTCCACGCGGTCGGGGTTCGCCCACACCGTGGGACAGCCGTCGAGGTCGCTTTCGATATTCATTGTGAGCCCGTTTTCCTCAGCAATGCTGTGGTAGCGGTCGCAAACATCATAAATCAAATCATCCAGCGCCATCTTCTGCTTCTGGATGGCCACGCCGCCGCTCTGGAGCCGGGAGAGCTCCAGCTGGTCGTTGATCAGCCGAGAGAGCCGCATCACTTCGCGCAGGATGATATCATAATAGCGCATGCGGTCCTCTTCCTTGGTGACCATGCCCTCCTTCAAGGGCTCCACCAGCGCGCGCACGGCAGTGAGAGGCGTGCGCAGCTCGTGGCTTACGTTGGAAACGTATTCCCGCCGCGTGCGCTCCAGCCGTTCGGACTGGGTGATATCGCTGAACAGGCCCACTGCGCCCGCCGTCGCGCCGATTTCATCCACGATGGGGGTGATGGTGAGCCGGATGATCATATCCCGGCTGCCAAAATTCCGGGTAATGGGTTCGCCGGATTTGATTACAGAATCAAAATCCTCCCACACGGATTTTTCCGGCACATGCTTCATGCGCGGGTCCGGCAGGCCCACGGAAATTTTTTTCTGTTCAAACATCCGCTCGATAGCGGGGTTGATGTGGGTGATCGCACCCTCGGCGTCGATGGCGATGATGCCTTCGGAGAGGCCGTCCAGCATGCGCTTGAGCCTGTTGCGCTCCACGATCAGCGTGTACATATTGCGGGAGAGCTGGTAGGAAAGGTTGTTCAGCGCCTTGCCCAGCTCGCCCATCTCGTTGGGCGCGTTTTCATCGGCGTGCGCATCAAAATCGCCGCCGGCCACCTTTACCGCGATGTCCTTTAGCTCGGTAATCTGCTTCACGCTCTTCACCAGCAGCCATTTGCCCAGCGGCCATGCCGCCGCGCAGGCCGCGATGAAGCCCGCCATCAGCCCGATCAGGGACGACCAACGGCCCGCACCCAGGCTCTCCGCCAGATGGAATGCGGGCGACCCCACGATCACCGCCGCGAGGAAGGTGAGCGCGGTAAAGAGCACAGCGCGCTGAATCAGCACGCTGTGAGTCTGCCTCCGGGGAGAGGGCTTTTCCTCAGCACCCGGAAAACGCAGGTTTTTGTTCATTATGCATTGACCTCAAAGCGATAGCCCACGCCATAAACCGTCTTCAGCGCCCACGGCACGTTTTCCTGGGGCAGCTTCTGGCGGATGCGCTTGATGTGCGCGTCAACAGTGCGGGTATCTCCGAAATAATCGTAGCCCCATACGCGGGAAAGAATCTGCTCGCGGCTGAATACCTGGCCTACGTTGCTGCACAACATATGCAGGATTTCTACCTCCTTGGGCGTGCAGGGAATCACATGGCCAGCGGCCTTCACCTGGTAATTGTCCAGGGAAATCTCCAGCTGCGGCAGGCGGATGATGGAGGAATCCTCATCGCCGGTCTTTTCGCTGAAGCGGCGCAGCACTGCCTTGATTCTCGCCAGCACCTCGCGGGGAGAGAAGGGCTTCACGATATAATCATCCGCGCCCAGCTCCAGGCCCAGAATGCGGTCGATCTCCTCGCCCTTGGCGGTGAGCATGATGATGGGCGTGGAACTGTTCTGCCGGATCTGGCGGCATACATCCAAACCGCTGGTCTTGGGCATCATCAGGTCCAGCACCATCAGATCGGGATGCAGCGTTTCAAACATCTCCAATGCCTGCTGGCCGTCGTATGCGCTCTGGTGCTCGTAGCCCTCGCTGGAAAGATACAGGCCGAGAGACTCATGAACCACCGGATCGTCATCGGCAATCAGAATAAGAGGATACATTGACATGAAACCACCCCAATTTTCACATTTATACATTTATTATATACATTGAAAGTAACTTATGCAACTGTTCTGGGAAGAAGCCTAGATTTCGTCGAAATTCGGGGAGAGACGAGGGGGGTTACGCTGGGGCTCTGCCCCAGACCCCGCCAAGGGAAAGGATTTCCCTTGGAACCCTCTGAAAACGACGCTACGCGTCGTTAAAAAATTTTCCAGCGCTGCAAAGCAGCGCTTACTGAGGTTTCCAAAGGGGATCATCCCCTTTGGCAGGGGGTTTGGGGGACAGCGTCCACCAACGTCCCCCCAACGTATACCCTCCCCCGCCTCCGCCCATACTATCCCCCGGAGGTGCGAATATGAACCAGACGCAGAAACTGCTTGAAACGATCATTGAAAATGCCCGGCTGGGCGAATACGCCTGCGAACAGCTGCTGAATAAAACCGAAGATGAAGAAATGCGCAGGGAACTGGCGCTGGAGAAGAAAGAATATGTTTCCATCGCCGGGGATGCGGAAAAGCGGCTCGAGCGCATGGGCCTGCCCATTAAGCACAAGGATATGGGCACCCGCATGGGCATGTGGATGGGTATGCAGATGAATACCATGATGGATAAAACCAGCACCCACATCGCTGAAATGCTGATTGAGGGCGCTACCATGGGCGTGGTGGAAATCACCAAGGCCCGCAATTCCTTTCCCGACGCCGACGCCGATTCCCATGGCATTGCTTCCCGCATGATCACCAAACAGCAGGAAGCCATCGATCGCCTGAAGAAAGTGCTGCGCTTGCAGGAGGCGTGAGGGGGAACGCTGGGGCGCTGCCCCAGGCCCCGCTCAAGGGACATTGTCCCTTGAGAATCCCATGCATAAAACATGCCTTTCCCATGGTGGGAAAGGCATGTTTTGATAGAGAACAGATATAAAAAGAGAAATCTGCTGCTCTGATCTATGGCAGCAGATTCCTGAATTGTTATTATGGCGCACATTGTGCGCCATTGCTGAGGGGTGCAGGGAAGGGAGCGAAGCGACTAGCGGCGAGCACATCGGCTGTGCCGCCGCGTAGCTGCGACTCTGCAAAGCAGAGGGGCAGCCGCCAAGGGAAATCATTTCCTCTGCCAGGGGTCAAGGGGACAGCGTCCCCTTGCGTTCTCCCGTTCCTCTCCCCTACCTTGCATACATCATCTCCAGAATGAACCGGATCAGCGGACCCGGCAGAATCTTGGAGAGCAGGATGCAGGCCTTGTACATGATGCCGATGGTGTTGTAGGGCTTCACGAATCGCTTCGTGGCGATGCGGGCGATGAAGCGGCCTGCCACGGCGGGGTCCATGCCGTTCTGCTCGTCCTTTTCCATGCGGGCAACAGAGCGCGCAATGCGGCCCTCATACTCCACATCCCCGGCAATGCTCTTCTGCCGGGCGGAGGTGAAGCCGGTTTTGATATCGCCGGGCATTACGCAGCACACGGATACGCCGTAGCGGTGCACCTCGTTCGCCAGCGACATGGTCAGCGCGTTCACCGCGGCCTTCGAAATGGAATACCAGCTCTGGAACGGTATCGCCAGCGGGCCTGCCACCGAGGAAAGGTTCACAATTCGCCCGGATTTCTGCGCCCGCATCTGCGGCAGAACCGCCTTGATGCAGTTGCTCATGCCGAACAAATTCACATCCATCAGCCGCTTGGCTTCGCTGGTTTCCGTGAATTCAAATGCGCCGCTGATGCCGAAGCCCGCGTTGTTGACCAGGATATCAATGCGGCCTTCCTTCGCAACCACGCACTCTACGGCAGCGCGCACCTGCGCTTCATCGGAAATATCCACCCGCATGTGCTCCATAAACGGAAATTCCGCTTCCCTGCGGCTGAATTCGTATACCCTGCAGCCCTTCTTTGCCAGCTCTTTCGCTGTCTCCAGCCCGATGCCGCTGGTGCCGCCGGTGAGAATAACGATTTTCATGATGAACCTCCTTGGGGGATGACAAGAGACGCTGGGGCGCTGCCCCAGACCCCGCCAGGGGGCGAGCCGCCCCCTGGACCCGGCATAAGCGATGCTTCGCATCGCGGGAAAATTATTTACAACCCCTCAGGCCCTTTGGGCCAGCTCCCCTTGCACAGGGGAGCCTTTTCGATTTCGATTTTTCATAAAAACGTGCCCGCTCCGGGCACGTTTTTATATACAGGGGTTTCCAAAGGGAATCATTCCCTTTGGCAGGGGGTCAAGGGGGACAGCGTCCCCCTTGCGTTCCCCCTCCCCGTCAGTACTCCTTCAGCACCTTCGCAATGATGTCGGAAGCCTCGTCGATCAGCTCTTCGGTCAGGCTCGCCATGTAGCTGGTGCGCAGCAGGCAGCCATCTGCGGGCGCGGCCGGCGGCAATACGGGGTTCACATAAACGCCCGCTTCAAACAGCGCCTTGGCCACGGTGAGGGTACGCACGGGATCATAGGTGTAGAGGGGAATGATGGGCGTGGTGGCTTCGATGATTTCCACACCCTTGGCCTTGTAAGCCTTGCGGGCATAATTGCTCAGCTCGCCGAGGCGGGCAACCAGCTCGGGATGGGCCTTGATGTGGCGCAGCGCGGCGAGGGCCACGGCGCACTGAGTGGGCGGAATGCTGGCGGCGAAGATGAACGGGCGGGAATTGTGGCGCACATAATCCACCACTTCCTCGCTGGCAGCCATGTAGCCGCCGAGACTGGCCAGGGATTTGGAGAAGGTGCCCATGTAGATATCCACCTGATCCTCCAGGCCGAAGTGGCTGGCAGTGCCGCGGCCGCCTTCGCCCAGCACGCCGAGGCCATGGGCATCGTCCACCATTACGCGGGCGCCGTATTTCTTCGCCAGCGCACAGATTTCCGGCAGCTTGGCAATATCGCCCTGCATGCTGAACACGCCGTCGGTCACGATTAGCTTGCCGGCAGTATCGGGAACCTTTTTAAGCTGCATTTCCAGCTCTTCCATGTTGGAATGGCCGTAGGTAAGCATGCGGCCGTAGCTCAGGCGGCAGCCATCATAGATGGATGCATGGTTTTCGCGGTCGGAAAGAATATAATCGCCGTGGCCCACGATGGCGGAAATGATGCCCAGATTGCTCTGGAAGCCGGTGGGGAAGGTCATGGTGGCTTCCTTGTGCAAAAATTCCGCCAGCTCCTTTTCCAGCTGCAGGTGCATGGTGAGCGTGCCGTTCAGGAAGCGGGAGCCGCTACAGCCCGTGCCGAATTCCTTCAATGCTTCCAGGCCCGCTGCGATGATCTCCGGATTTTCGGTGAGACCCAGGTAGTTGTTGCTGCCCAGCATGATGCGGCGCTTGCCTTCCATCATTACCTCGGGCGCCTGCCGGCTCTCCAGCGCGTGGAAGTAGGGGTAAATGCCCTGTGCACGGAAATCATTGGCGAGGGTATATTTCTTACACTTGTCAAACAGGTCGGCGTATTTTCTCTCTTCCATATATAACTCCTTAATTGTTGTAACGAATGACATTATTATACGGTTTTAATACGTTTCTGTCAAGGAGGAGACGCCAAAGGGACGCTGGGGCTCTGCCCCAGACCCCGCAGGAACCCTCAGTAAGCGATGCTTTGCATCGCAGGGATTATTAAAGTTCATCAGTCAGGCCTTTGCCTGACTGATGAGGTGTTTCAGGGAGAAAAAAGAAATTCACTGCTTGAATCTATGGCAGTGAATTTCGGGGCTTTAGATGAATAAAATGTAGAGGATAAAAGAAGGAGCCCTGCCCCTCAAATCTATGGGGGCAGGACTCCGGTCTATACGGAAGCAGCCTCCGTATATTTGCCGCTTGAATCAGTGGCGGCAAATATACGCTGGTGTCCGCGGCGACTCGCCGCTTAGTCGGCCAGCTTCTTGTAGGACTCGAGACGTGCTACGGCGTCGGCCTGGTTCATGGCGAACAGTTCGGGAGCAACATCCGGGAACTGGCGCAGCAGGGAAGCGTAGCGGTTCTCGCCCTTGATGAAGGCCTGGTAGTCCTCGGTGGGATCCTTGGAATCCAGGGTGAACTTCTTGCCTTCAGCAGCGGGGTTGAAGCGGAAGGTGTTCCAGTAACCTGCGGCTACGGCGCGCTTGATCTCGGCCTGGGCCTGATCCATCTTGATGCCGTGGTTGATGCAGGGAGCATAAGCGATGATGAGGGAGGGGCCGTCATAGGCTTCTGCCTCGGTCATGGCCTTGAGCACCTGAGCCGGATCGGACATGGCAACCTGAGCTACATATACATAGCCGTAGGAGATGGCCATCATGCCGAGGTCCTTCTTCTTGGTGCGCTTGCCGGCAGCTGCGAACTTGGCAACTGCAGCGTGGGGAGAAGACTTGGAGGCCTGGCCGCCGGTGTTGGAGTAAACTTCGGTATCCAGAACCAGAACGTTTACATCCTCGCCCTGTGCCAGAACGTGGTCCAGTCCGCCGTAGCCGATGTCATAGGCCCAGCCGTCGCCGCCGAAGATCCAGAAGCTCTTCTTGGTCAGCAGGTCCTTATCAGCAACGATGGCCTTGCACAGCTCGCAATCGCAGCCTTCGATCTTGGCAACCAGTTCTTCGCCGGCTTCCTTGGAGATCTTGGCGTCCTTCATGCCTGCCAGCCACTTTTCAGCGATGGCCTTGGTTTCTTCGCACTTGGTTTCCTCAGCCAGCTTGGCAACGTTGGCAGCCAGCTTCTCGCGGCGCTGGGTGATGCCCAGGTTCATGCCGAAGCCGAACTCAGCGTTGTCCTCGAAGAGGGAGTTTGCCCATGCGGGGCCGTGGCCTTCTTCATTGGTGGTGTAGGGGCAGGTGGGAGCGGAGCTGCCGTAGATGGAGGAGCAGCCGGTAGCATTGGCAACGATCATGCGATCGCCGAACAGCTGGGTAACGAGCTTCACATAGGGAGTCTCGCCGCAGCCTGCGCAAGCGCCGGAGAACTCGAACAGGGGCTTCTTGAACTGGGAGTCCTTAACGAGCTTCAGGTTCAGCTCGCCCTTGAACTCGGGCAGCTTCTCGGCATATTCCCAGTTGGCTTCTTCAGCAGCCTGGGATGCCAAGGGCTTCATCTCGAGGGCAACCTTGGCGCCCTTTGCATTTACGGGGCATACGCCTACGCAGTTGCCGCAGCCGGTGCAATCCAGCGGGGAAACCTGCATGCGATACTCGTAACCAGCAAAGTTCTTGCCGATGGCCTTCTTGGTAACGAAGGTTTCGGGCTTCTCGGTGCCTTCAGCAACGAGGAAGGGACGGATGCAGGCATGCGGGCAAACCATTGCGCAGTTGCCGCACTGCACGCAAGCATCGGGATTCCACTGGGGAACCATAACGGCGATGCCGCGCTTCTCGTACTTGGTGGTGCCAACCGGTACACGGCCCTGGGCGTCAACCATGGATACGGGCAGCTTATCGCCTTCCTGGCTCAGAACGGGCATTACGAAGGTATCGAAGTACTCGGTGGCCTCTACCTTAACGGCAACTGCGCCCTCGGTAGCGGTGGCCCACTCGGCGGGAACTGCAACCTCAACCAGGCCGGAGATGGCGATGTCGATGGCGTCCCAGTTCTTCTTAACGATTTCGTCGCCCTTCTTGCCGTAGGTCTTCTTTGCATAGGCCTTCATGTATTCATCAGCCTCTGCATAGGGAATGATCTCGGCGAGCTTGAAGAATGCGGCCTGCATGATGGTGTTGATACGGTTGCCCATGCCAACTTCGCGGGCCAGCTTGATGGCGTCGATGGTGTAGAGCTTGGCGTTCTTCTTGGCCAGCAGCTGCTTCATGGAAGCGGGCAGCTGAGCATTCAGCTCTTCTGCGGTCCAGGGGCAGTTCAGCAGGAAGGTGCCGCCGTTCTTGAGAGCAGATACCATGTCATACTTGGTGACATAGGAAGGATTGTGGCAGGCGATGAAGTCGGCTGCGTCAATCAGGTAGGTGCTCTGGATGGGGGTATCACCGAAGCGCAGGTGGGATACGGTGATGCCGCCGGACTTCTTGGAGTCGTAGGAGAAGTATGCCTGAACATACTTATCGGTGTGGTCGCCGATGATCTTGATGCTGTTCTTGTTGGCGCCAACGGTACCATCGGAGCCGAGGCCATAGAACATGCAAGCCTGGGTGCCGGCGGGAGCTGCTGCGAGGGTCTCGCCCAGTTCCAGGGAGGTGCCGGTCACGTCATCGTTGATGCCCACGGTGAAGTGGTTCTTCGGGCAATCCTTGGCCAGGTTGTCATAAACAGCCTTAACCATGGTGGGGTTGAACTCCTTGGAGCCCAGGCCGTAGCGGCCGCCCACAACCTTGATATCGGTCTTGCCTGCCTCAAGCAGAGCAGAGCAAACATCCAGGTACAGGGGCTCGCCCAGGGAGCCGGATTCCTTGGTGCGGTCCAGAACTGCGATCTTCTTGCAGCTTGCCGGAACAGCTTCCAGGAAATACTTCA
>JAFUPT010000137.1 GCA_017481065.1 Clostridia bacterium
GTAGGCTTCCTTCTCAATGTCGCCGCCCTTGATAACCTCGATAATCTCCACGCCGAACTTCTTTGCAAATTCCCAGTCGCGCTGGTCATGGGCGGGAACGGCCATGATTGCGCCGGTGCCGTAGCCCATCATTACATAGTCGGAGATGAAGATCGGCACTTCCTTGCCGGTCAGGGGATTGATGCCGTTCAGGCCGTCGATGCGCAGGCCCGTCTTTTCCTTCACCAGCTGGGTGCGCTCAAACTCGGTCTTCTTGGCGCATTCCTCGCGGTAGGCGATGATTGCGTCCATGTTGGAAATCTTGCCAGCATACTTGTCGATCATGGGATGCTCGGGAGCCATTACCATGAAGGTCACGCCGAAGAGGGTGTCCGGGCGGGTGGTGTAGATCTGCAGGGTTTCGTCGGTGCCGGTCACCTTGAAGTTCACGAGTGCACCGGTGGACTTGCCGATCCAGTTTACCTGCTGCTGGGCAATGTTTTCGGGATAATCAACGGATTTCAGGCCCTCCAGCAGCTTGTCGGCATACTTGGTGATGCGCAGGTACCACACATCCTTGGGCAGCTGCACAACATCGCCATGGCAGATATCGCATTTGCCGCCCTGGCTGTCCTCGTTGGAGAGAACCACCTTGCAGCTGGGGCAGTAGTTTACCAGGGTCTTGTCGCGGAACACCATGCCGTTTTCAAACAGCTTCAGGAAGATCCACTGGGTCCACTTATAATAGTTGGGATCGGTGGTATCTACTTCGCGGTCATAATCGAAGGAGAAGCCCAGTCTCTTCAGCTGGCTGCGGAAGCGGTCCACATTCTGCTTGGTTACGATGGCGGGATGCACATTGTTCTTGATGGCAAAATTTTCAGTGGGCAGGCCGAAGGCGTCCCAGCCGATGGGGAAGAGCACATTGTAGCCCTCCATGCGGCGCTTGCGGGCGATGATATCCATCGCGGTGTTGGAGCGCGGATGGCCCACATGCAGGCCTGCGCCGGAAGGATAGGGGAACTCGATCAGGCCGTAGAACTTGGGCTTGGAATAATCGCTGGCGGCGGCGAAGGAATGGTTGTTGTCCCAGTGCAGCTGCCATTTGCCCTCGATCTGGGCGGGATTGTAGAGGGGAATGTTCTTCATGGGGTGACGCTCCTTTGAATTGAAATCTTGTGATGCCTTCTTCCTGAAAAAAAGAAAAACCCCCGTCCTCACAAAGAGACGGAAGGCAAGCCTTTCGCGGTACCACTCTTATTGATCCGATTATATGAATAATCATCGATCCGCTTGATGCCGGATAACGGCGGCAGCCGCCCGCTTCACAGCGGGATGCTCCGGAACGAGTTCGGAAATCCTGATCATTGCCTCGCAGCACCCGGCAACTCTCTGGTGATTCAGGTGTTTTCCTACTGCTTTCCTTCCCAGCCCTTCCATTATAAGAAAGGAATTTGTGCTTGTCAAGTTAAAAAGCGAAACAGATGGATAAAACCATCTGCTTCGCTGCGTCCGGCAGGAAAGCGGCCCTGCGGCCCCGTTCCCCAAGGCAGGGCGAAGAAAAACAGCCGGATTTATTTCCGGCTGTTTTTCAATAATCCGCTTATTCAGCAGCGGGAGCCTCGGTGGCCTCAACGGCGGCCTCGGTCTCAGTAGCGGCCTCGGTTTCGGCGGCAGCTTCGGTCTCAGCAGCGGCCTCTTCGGCGCCGTGGGCTTCTTCCTCGGTGATCACATTGCCTTCGAGATCGGTGATGGTGCCGTCCTCGTTGTGGACGTGGTCATCGTGGGACTCAACGCTCTCCAGTGCTTCCAGGGCTGCGGCGGCGTCCTCGGCGGTCATGCCGATTTCAGCCAGCTGTTCCTCGGTAGCGGAAGCGAGATCAACGGTGGTGCCGTCGGTCAGGTGGATGTGATCGCCATCCAGATAGGCCTGGCCGGCCAGCTGGGAATATTCGCTGTTATGGGAAACTACCATGGTGGTGGCGATGGCAAGCACGATGAAAACAACAGCTGCGATCTTGGTGATCTTGGCCAGCTTGCCGTCGATGCCCTTGGATGCATTCTTGCCCAGGAAGGTTTCTGCGCCGCCTGCGATGGCGCCCAGACCCTGACGCTGGCCCTGCTGCATCAGAACCACAGCGATAAGTACGATAGAGATCAGAATCAATACGATGTTGAGAATAATGGCCAAAGCGTTCATGGAACTCCTCCTTAAGTGTTTCAACGCAACATACCTGCATATTATAGCATGCTTTTCCGTAAAACGCAATAATAAAATCTCAATTTTTCGCAGATTTTCGCAGATTTTCCGCCGGTTGACAGCCCGAAACGGATGTGTTATCCTGAATTTATCCTAAAATAAACGATGAAACAGGGGTGATGGAATGACCCTCAGGAAAATCCCCGCCGCATTCAGCGTCTGCAAAATCGCGGATGCAGCGCAGGCGGATTTCAGCCGGGAATACTGCTTTCTCGGAAAGACGGATGAAGAGATCTCCCTCGTGTGCGAAACCGGCGCGGTTCCGGCGGATACGATTGCCCGGGAGGATGGCTGGCGCGCCTTCTGTATCTGCGGCACGCTGGATTTCTCCCTCGTGGGCATACTCGCAAAAATCTCTGCCATCCTCGCCGAGAACCAAATCGGCGTCTTCGCCATCTCCACCTACAACACCGATTATATCCTCACCAAGGAGGAAAACTTCGATCGGGCCCTCACAGTCCTCGAAAAAGCAGATTATGAAATCATATAAGATAAAGAATCAGGGCCATTCCTGCCGGCCCTGATTCTTTTTGCAGAGAGTTCCAGGGGAAATCACTTCCCTTGGCAGGGGTCCAGGGGACGGGGTTCCCTGGTCATTCCTCCTCAAACATCTCCTGAATTTTCAGCTTCGCCCTGTATACCTCGTTGCGGGGGCAGCCCGCATCCAGTGCTAGCTGCGCAGCCTCTGCGATGGAGGCATCGTTTTCAATGATGCCGGAAAGCATCAATACCATCGCGCTTACTGCCTGCGCCTTCTCCTCAAGGGGCGGCAGCATGGAAATATCGCATACGATGCAGTATTCACCCTTTTCCACGCTGGGATTGGCTTCCAGCATGGAAAGCACCTCCGCAGCGCTTCCCCGGTACATCCGCTCGTAGCGCTTCGTCAGGTCGGAGCACACGCAGAGCATGCAGCCCGGCCAGTCCTCGCTGATCTGCCGCACGAGATCAATGATGCGGTGCGGCGATTCGTAGAGCACGAACACCGGCACGCCGTTCCGGCGGATGGAATCCATCTTCTCCCGCAGGAATTTCTTTTCCCGGGGCAAAAAGCCGTAGAAGGCGAATTCCTTCGCGTCAAAGCCCGAGGCCGATAGCGCCGTCACAGTGGCGGAAGGCCCGGAAATCGGCTCCACCGGAATCCCCGCTTCCCAGCATGCCCGCACCAGCAGGTGTCCAGGGTCGGATATGCCCGGCGTGCCCGCATCGCAGGTGAGCGCCACGGTCAGGTCCTCGGCGAGCATTCTTTCCACAATGCGCGGCGCCTTCTCCTCCTCGTTGTGGCGGTGGCAGGAGATGGCGGGCTTTTTTATGTCCCAGTGGTTCAGCAGCTTCAGCGTCACCCGGGTGTCCTCCGCAGCGATCAGGTCTGCGGCCTCGATGGCCTCCTTCATGCGCGGCGTAAGATCATTCAGGTTTCCGATGGGCGTCGCAACGACGTAGAGCTTGGGCATTTACAGCCTCTCCTTCAATATATAGTAAAGTTCATTCTCCGTTATAAACCTATCTGCAACTTCCCGGTTCCCCGGCATGTGCTCCTCCATCCAGCGGGAGTAATTCTCCTCCATGCCCACGTTGCGCCCGCCGAGGGTGCGGGTGGGGAAGGAGACCACGATGTATTCCGCGTTGATGCGCCGCATCACATCCATGGCAGCGCCGCTTTTCTGCCTGTCCAGCAGAGGCAGGATTTTGAACAGCAGTGCCATGTCAAAGCGCTGCTTTGGTATGGCGCTTTCACAAAGCAGATCGGCGCATATTGCGCTGACCGGCGCTCCGGCCACCTTGCCAAAGGCGTTCAGCGTGTCCACAGCCTGGCCGGATATATCCGTTCCGACCACGTTTATGCCCCGTGCCGCCAGGTAGATGGGATTGAGCCCGCAGGCAAGGTCCAGCACGGAGGCGGGCCTGCCGGCGATTTCAAAGATGGAAGCATAGGTTTCATCCATTCGGGAAATGGGCAGGCGCTCCCGGGTGGAGGCGTGGCGCTCCAGCATGTGTTGAAGGTCTGCATCCTGCCGTCCGCCGGTGAGCCAGCTCTGCATGTCCACGCAGCAGCGGCCCGCCTCCTCGCGGGTCAGAAACGCGCCGGTGATGCCGTGCAGCTGTTCGCGCGCGGCCTTTTCGGCATCCTTGGGCTTTTTGTACTTGACCAGACATTCATTGAAGATGCGCCGCACCGTGTCCGGACAGATATCCTGGTATTTCTTGGAGTGGAGCAGTTTGTCCAGCAGTTGTTCACTCATCTCTCAGCAACTCCATTACCCTTCCGTAGAAGCGCAGGTTGTGGGCCGTCGCCAGGCGCATCGCGCTGGGATCGTTCACCTTGAACAGGTGGTGCAGGTATGCCCGGGAATGGTTTCGGCAGAGCTCGCAATCGCAGTTTTCATCCACGGGCTTGCCGTCGCGGGCGTGCTTGTCGTCCATGGCGTAGTGGAAGCGGTAAAATTTCCCGTCCGGACGGCGCACGCCGTCGCTGGTTTCGCAGCCCTCGGCGAATACATAGAGCCGCTGGTGCCGGGCTTCCCGGGTGGGAATCACGCAGTCAAACAGGGAATAGCCCATCTGAACGCACTGCACAATCTCCTCCGGCCTGCCCAGGCCCATGGCGTATTTGATCTTGCTGTCGGGCATGGCGTCCGCCGCCATTTTCAGTACGTCCGGCCGCAGCTCGCCGTTGGAGCCCAGCGGCCAGCCGCCGAAGCCGTAGCCATCAAAGCCGATCTCCTCCAGCCTGCGGCCGCACTCCATGCGCAGCTCCGGATCGCTGCCGCCCTGCACGATGCCGAACAGCAGCGGCTTTTTGCCGGATTTCGATTGCTTCGCCAGCTTGTCAAATTCCTCCTTGCAGCGCCTGCCCCACTTTACGGTGAGCTCCACGCTGCGCCGCTGCACATCCTCCGGGTCCTCTGGGTGGGTGCACATATCCAGCGCCATCATGATGTCGCTGCCATACTGGAACTGCACCTGTATGCATTTTTCCGGGGTAAAGCTCAGCTTTTCCTTGCCGCGGTCCGGGCGGAATATGATCTCCTTGTCCCGAATCTCGCCGTATTCGCTGTTTTCCCGAATCAGGGAATAGAGCTGGAAGCCGCCGGAATCGGTCAAAATCACACCCTTGTACCCGGTGAAGCCGTGCAGCCCGCCGAGGGACTTGACCAGCTTTGCGCCGGGCTTGGTCATCAGGTGGTAGCTGTTCATCTCGCAACCATGGAGCTGCGCGCGGTACACGTCGTCAAACGTACCGGCCCGGATCGCGCCGTAGGTGGCGTCCGGGAAGAAGGCGGGCAGCGGAACCCGGCCGGATGCGGTGTCCAAATACTTCATCTTCATATCTTTTCTGCGATGCGCAGGCTTGCGCTGCGGGATCGCGGGTTCATTTCAAGTTCTTCCTCAGACGCCGTGATGGGCTTGCGGCTCACCAGCTTCACCACCGGCTTTTTCCCGCATACGCACACCGGCATGTTCTTCGGGCAGGTGCAGGGATCGGCCAGATCGCGGAAGCAGTTCTTCACGATTCTGTCCTCCAGAGAATGGAAGGTGATGATGGCGATGCGCCCGCCGGGATTCAGCAGGTCCACAAGCTCGCGCACCGCAGGCTCCAGCGGGTCAAGCTCATCGTTTACCGCGATGCGCAGGGCCTGGAAGCTCCGCCGCGCGGGGTGGGAGCCGTCCTTCGAGCGGAATTTCTTCGGAATCGCCGCGTCGATGATGGAAACCAGCTCCTTCGTGGTCTCGATCGGCGCATTTTTCCTCCGGTCGCAGATCACGCGGGCGATCTGGCGCGCCCACTTCTCCTCGCCGTAGTCCCGCAGGATGCGGTTCAGCTCGTCCTCGCTCCAGGTATTTATGATCTCCCGGGCGGAGAGAGCCTGGCTCTGGTCCATGCGCATGTCCAGCGGCGCCTCGTCGTGGTAGGAAAAGCCCCTCTCGCGCACGTCCAGCTGGTGGCTCGATACGCCCAGATCCGCCAGCACGCCGTCGATCTTTTTCACGCCGGCTTCATGAAGCAGCTGCCGCGCATCGTGGAAGTTGCCCCGGAGCGCGCGGAAGCTGGCCTTCGGGTTCAGGCCCTCCATGCGGGCGGTGGCTGCCGCGATGGCGTCCGCGTCCCGGTCGATGCCGAAGAGCCTGCCGCCATCCAGCCGCTTGAAAATTTCCGAGGAGTGGCCCGCGCCGCCGAGGGTGCAGTCCAGGTAGGTGCCGTCCGGCTTGATGTCCAGCGCGTCCAGGCATTCGTTCAGCAGAACGGAGATGTGGTGGAAATTCATAACTCTACCCCTTTGTGCCCCTGTGCAGCAGGGGTGCAAATTCTGGTCTTTCCGGGTGGGGCACGGGGAGGGCCTCTTTTTTTCTAAAAAGAGGCCCTCCCCGCCAATTCTCGCGTTATTAGAGCTTGTAAGGTGCGTAGCCGATCTTCTTGCGAATCTTCAGCATCGTCTTGTGCGCCAGGCGGGAAGCCCGCTCCGCGCCGTCCTGCAATACTTCCTGCAGGTAAGCCTTGTCGGCGCTGATACGGTCGTATTCCTTCTGGATGGGTTCGAGGGCGGCGATCACGCTGTCGGCAACCGCGTCCTTGAACTTGCCGTAGCCCTTGCCGTTGTATTCGGCGGAAATTTCATCCATCGTCATGCCGGTGAGCGCGGACATGATGCTCATCAGGTTGGAAACGCCGGGCTTGTTCTCGGTATCGAAGATCACGGTGTTGTCGCAGTCGGTCACGGCGCGGCGCATCTTCTTGCGGATGATCTCCGGCTTGTCCAGGATTGCGATGTAGGTGTCCTCGGGATCGGATTTGCTCATCTTGCGGGTGGGCTCCTGCAGGCTCATCACGCGTGCGCCGACCTTGGGGAAGTAGCCCTCCGGAACGGTGAATACATCGCCGTACACGCCGTTGAAGCGCTCGGCAATATCGCGGGTCAGCTCCAGGTGCTGCTTCTGGTCCGCGCCGATGGGCACGAGGTCGGTCTGGTACAGCAGGATGTCCGCCGCCATCAGCACCGGATAGGTGAACAGGCCGGCGTTGATGTTGTCGGCATGCTTGGCGCTCTTGTCCTTAAACTGGGTCATGCGCTGCAATTCGCCCATGTAAGTAAAGCAGTTGAGAATCCAGCTCAGCTCAGCATGCTGGGGAACCTGGCTCTGGAAGTAGATGATGTTCTTCTTCGGGTCCAGGCCGCTTGCCAGGAAGATGCTCATCGTGCGCAGGCAGGCCTTGCGCAGCTCCGCCGGGTTCTGGCGCACCGTGATGGCGTGCATGTCCACGATGGAATACAGGCAATCGTATTCATCCTGCAAAAGGCCGAAGTTGCGCAGCGCGCCGATGTAGTTGCCAAGGGTCAGGTTGCCCGTGGGCTGGATGCCGGAGAAAATCCGCTTCTTTTCCTGAATCTGCTGTTCCATAATTATTTCCGCCTCCAAAAGGGAAAGTGCATATTTTAATACCTTATTATAGCATGCGCCGGGAGGTTCGTCAACCAAAGGGACTCTGTCCCTTTGGAAACCCGCTTAGGGGAATGATTCCCCTAAGAACCCTCAGAAAAGCGATGCTGCGCATCGCTGATAAAAATAAAGGCACGCAAATGCGTGCCTTTTACTGAGGGGTCCAGGGGAAATCATTTCCCCTGGCAGGGTGCAGGGACAGAGTCCCTGCCGGGGTCTGGGGCAGCGCCCCAGCGTATCCCCTGAACGTCCCCCCCTGTCAAACCTCCTTGATCCAGCATCTCCTGCGCTTGTGGGTCTTGTAGTCAAACATGTTCCACTGGTGCTGCACCTTTTCATTCAGTTCCAGCTGCGGGCCGGTTTCGGCCTGCTTGATGCCCATCTTGTGGCAGCCCTTCATGATGTGGCTCATCAGGATGGCGTTTACGCCCTTGTTCTGGTAATCCGGGCGCACGGCGATGAGGAAGAGATCCAGCGTATCGTTGGTTTTCAGCGCCTTGAGCACCTCGATGAAGCCGAGGGGAAACATCTTGCCGTCGATC
This sequence comes from Clostridia bacterium, assembly GCA_017481065.1. The sequence continues at coordinate 8,221 of JAFUPT010000137.1, forward strand.
TTCTTGAGGGCGCTGGCCATGGAGGGGGCGGAGATGCCGAAGGCGATCATATCGTCGTTGTCGTCCATTACGAAGCAGGCCAGCTCCGGATTGATCATGGGAATGAATTTGTCGGCATACTTTTTAACCTGTTCGTCGGTGAAGGGCACGGTGCCGTAGAGGCCGGCGTAGCAGGTGTTGGCGAGGTTAAAAACCTTCTGCACATAGGGGCCGTAATCCTTGCGGCTCTTGAGCTCGGCCACGCGCAGGCCGGTCATGCGCTGTACGCGTTCGCCGAGGCGGTGAATCTTGTTGGCCAGCGGCTCATCGGGTTCGGGAATGCGGATCAGGAATTCCACCCAGTCCACATCCTTGCCGTAGCCCAGGCGCTTCATGTGGTCGATGTAATAGGGATGGTTGTAGTAGGTGATGAACATGCTCTTCTGGTCGAAGCCCTCCACCAGCATGCCCTCGCGGTCCATATCGGTAAAGCCGATGGGGCCGTGCACCTCGTTGCAGCCCATCTGCCGGGCATAATCCTCAACCGTTTTGAAAAGTGCGGAGGAAACCTCGAAATCATCGATGAAATCCACCAGGGTAAAGCGCATGCGCTTCGTGTTCCACTTTTCATTGGCCTTATGGCTCAGGATCGCGGCGATGCGGCCCACGATCTCGCCGTCCCGCCAGGCGAGCCAGCACTTTGCATCGCAATAGGAAAATGCAGGGTTCTTTTTGCGGTCCCAGTCGTCCATTTCATCGGATACAAAGGGCGGTATGTACTGGGGCACATCCTTGTACATCCTGTTGGGGAAAAGCACGAATTTCTTCAGATCGGCCTTGGAGATAACTTCTCTTATTTCAACCATTGCTGGCACATCCTTCCGTATTAAAACCGTATCAAGTATAGCATAGATCATCTGGTTTTGTAAACCATAATGCAGAATATTTTCATGGAAAGGCGGCGCGCCTGCCTGCAGCTTACTTAACGAAAACGTCACTGCAATGCGCGCAGGTTTATGTTATAATTTATGTATATGTCATCTGAAGGGTGGTAAAGCGAAATGAAAATTGTCGTGCTGTGCGGCGGACTGAGCATGGAGCGCAACGTATCCATCACCAGCGGTACGCTGATCTGCAAGGCCCTGCGCGCACTTGGCCATCAGGCCGTATTGGTGGATATGTTCTTTGGTCTGGAGGATATCGATACCCCCATCGGCCAGATTTTTGATAAGCTCCCCGAGGTGGTGGACGCCCACGTCGGCTCCGAAGCCCCGGACCTGGAGGAAGTAAAGAAGCAGCGCAAGTGGGTCAGCCGCAGCAAGATCGGCAAGGGCGTGCTGGAGCTGTGCCAGATGGCGGACGTGGTGTTCCTGGGCCTGCACGGCGCATGCGGCGAGGATGGCCGCATCCAGGCAACCCTCGATCTCCTCGGCGTGCCCTACACCGGCAGCGGCTGCCTCGGCAGCGCCATCGCTATGGATAAGGATCTCACCAAGCAGATCGTCGCCCCCCTCGGCGTGCTTACCCCCGCATGGAAGACCCTCACCTACACCGAGGCCGATATCCCCGCCATCATCGCGGAAACGAAGATTCCCGCCGTGGTGAAGCTGGTGGACAGCGGCTCCTCCATCGGCGTATCCATCGCCCATTCCGTGGAAGAGCTGGAGAGCGCCCTGCGCGCCAATGTGGGCGTGGAGCGCGTGATCATCGAGCAGTATGTCAAGGGCCGCGAGATCGACGTCGGCGTGCTGGACGGCAAGGCCCTGCCCTCCATCGAAATCATTCCGAAGCAGGGCTTCTATGATTATGTGAACAAATACCAGGCGGGCGCCACCGTGGAAATCTGCCCCACGCCCATCGATCCCGCCATCGAAAAGAAGCTGGGCGAGGCTGCCCTCACCGTACATAACGCCCTCGGCCTCAAGGGCTATTCCCGCTCCGATTACATCGTGGACGAAAAGGGCGATGTATACTTCCTCGAAATCAATACCCTGCCCGGCATGACTCCCACCAGCCTCATGCCCCAGGAGGCCGCCGCCGCAGGCATCGATTACAATACGCTGTGCCAGATGATCGTGGACCTGGCGCTCCGGGAGAACAAAGCATGAAGAATTTTACCGTGCGCGACGCCGTGAACGCCATCGGCGGCCGCTATTTCGGCACTGAGGAACAGCTCAGCCGCATCATCACCGGCGCCAGCAGCGATAGCCGCACCGTGGGCGAGGGCACCATCTTCGTCTGCTACAGGGGCGCGCGGGTGGACGGCCACGATTTCATGGCCGATTGCCTCAAAAAGGGCGCGGCCTGCTGCATCGCTGAACGCGAGCCGAAGGATGAAAGCGAAATGCCCTGCATCGTGGCGGAAACCAGCCTCGCTGGCGTTGCCCGCCTCGCCGGCTGGTACCGGCGGCAGTTTGATGTCCCGGTCGTAGGCATCACCGGCAGCGTGGACAAGACCACTGCCAAGGAAATGATCTGGGCGGTTCTCAACCAGAAGTATAAGACCCACAAGAACCGCATGAACTTCAACAACGAAATCAGCCTGCCGCTGATGATCCTCGAAATGCCCGAGGACGCGGGCTCCGCCATCCTCGAGATGGGCATCAGCGATTTTGGCGAAATGACCCGCCTCGCCGCCATGGTGCGCCCGGATATCGCGGTGATCACCAATATCGGCGACGCCCACCTGGAATTCCTCGGCGACCGCAGCGGCGTGCTGAAGGCCAAGACGGAGGTCTTTGACCTGATGGACGCGGACGGCCTCGCCATCTTAAACGGCGATGATGAATACCTGCGCGGCTATAAGGCTCCGGTGAAAACCATCACCTTCGGCATGGGCGATCACAACGATTTCTATGCCAGGGATGTGGAAAACCTCGCAGGCGACGGCGTGCGGCTCACCATCTGCCACCACGGCAGGGAATTCCCCGCGCAAATCCCCGCCTTCGGCCTGCACATGGTCTATGCCGCGCTGATGGGCGCGGCGGTGGGCTATGCGCTGGGCCTCACGGATGAAGAAATCGCCCGGGGCATCGCCAATTATGAAACCGTGGGCAACCGCGCCAAGCTCATTCCCGCCAACGGCTTCACCATCATGAGCGATTGCTACAATGCCAATCCCAATTCCACTGCGTCCGCCCTCGAGTCCCTGTGTACCCTCAAGGGCCGCCGGGTCTGCATCCTGGGAGACATGCTGGAGCTGGGTCCCGATACCCTGAAGCTCCATGCCCGGACCGGTGCAAAGGCCGTGTCCGCGGGCTGCGATCTGGTGATCGGCTGCGGCGAGCTCTCCCGCGCCACCTATGAGGGCGCAGTGAACGCTGGCGGCAGCGCCCTGTATTTTGCAGAAAAGGCGGAGCTGATTGAAAAACTGCCTGAAATCATCCGGAAGGGCGATAATGTGCTGGTCAAGGCCAGCCACAGCAAGGCGTTTGAGACGGTGGTCGAGGCGCTGGAGAAGCTGTAAGCTGGATATTGCAAAAAAGCACCAAAGGATTCAATCCTTTGGTGCTTTTTCCGTGATCGCGCTCAGTACATAGGCCTGTCCCCGGCGGTCCAGGATTCTTTCCGTGTGCCAGCCTTCATATTCCAGCGTATTGATCGCGCTTGGGCGACCGGGCATGCCTTTTCCGGTGAGCTTTGCCAGGCATTCCTTTTTCGTCCATGCCTCGAAGAAATCCAGCCCGGCGTCAATCTCCGCCGGATGCATGCAGCGGGCGTACAGCTTTTCCGAAAGCTCCGGCCGCACCCGCTCCAAGTCCACCCCGCAGGGGGCATCCGAAACCATCGCCGCCGCAAGCCTTCCGCTGTGGGAAATGCTGAAATGCAGGGGAAAATTTGCGAAATACGGCTTCCCGGTATCGGAATAGAAAACCTCCGGCAGTTCCATGCCCAAATCCCGAAGCAGCTCCGCCAGCAGGCTCCATGCAAAGAGGCTCGCCGCGTGAACCTCCGGGTTCTTTTTTTCGTTTAAACGCTGCAAAAAAGCCTCGCCGAAGCCCGGGATTTCCTTTGTGGGCGCAATCTTGCCCCACTTCATCCGCATCATGGCCGGTACTCCGGGAAATATTCGGAAATGAAGCGCACCTCGGGAGCTGTAAACTCCCGCCCCTTCAAGCCGTTCAGCGCGCCCGCATCCGTGGTAAAATCAAATTTCAGCTTGTAGGCGTAGAGCGCCTGGAAGCTCCGGCCGTATTTTTCGTTGCGCCTGCGGTCGCCGTACTGGTTGTCGCCCAGCAGCGGATGCCCGGCAAAGGCCATCTGCGCGCGAATCTGGTGGGTGCGCCCGGTCAGCAGCTCGCATTCCACCAAATTCAGACCGTCCTTCTGGGCCAGCACCCGGTATTTCGTCTGGGAGCGCTGGCCGTGCTCCGCCGGGGTCAGGCTCACGGAAACCTTCTTCGCCTCCGGAGCCTTTACGATATAGTTGTCCAGCATGCCCTCCCGGCGGCGGAAACTGCCGAGGGCGATGCAGTAATAGAATTTCCCGATCTCCCGGTCGCGTATCTTCTGGTTCAGGATGCGCATGGCCTCTTCGCTCCGGGCGATCAGCACGATGCCGCCGGTGAAGCGGTCGATGCGGTTGCACAGCGCGGGCGCAAAATCCCTGCCTGGCTCGTATTCGCCCTTCTGGTAGAGGTAGGCCTGGGCGTGGGTCAGCAGGGTGTTCACCTTCTCATGGGCGTCCGGATGGGCCGTCAGCCCGGGCCGCTTGTCCGCGATCAGTATGTGCTCATCCTCGTAGAGCAGGCTCAGGTTCGGCCGGATTTTGGAAAGGAAGGGGTCCTCCTTCTTCGGCTTTTCAAAGCAGGAATCATTCACATACGCCTGCAGCACATCGCCCTTTTGGAGGATTGCATCGCCCTTCACATGCCTGCCGTTGAGCTTGAAGCATTTCAGGCGGAAGTATTTCTGGCGCATGCCCATGCCCACCGTGGGCATTTCCCGGATGAGCCACTTCTCCAGCTTCCTGCCGTCGTCCGCGGCGGATATGATAAATTCTCGCATCGGCCTCATTCCTTCTTCGGTGATGAGGCTATTATATCATTGCCCGGGCTCCGCCGCAAGATAATGAGCCAGGATTTCGTAATCCTGCCGGACACCCAGCAGCTTTTCCATGCCGGATTGCCCGCTTGCCGCATAGGCCCCGCCGGCCTCCCGGTAGAGCTCGAGCGTCCGGGGATTCATTTGATCCATGCATCTTTCATACAGCGCGTGGTCCGCCTGCCGCAGCATGCCCATGCAGTAGCGCACGGCCCATATCTTTGCGGATGCGGCGAAAGCTCCGCCCCGTGCCATGCAGTTCTCCCATGCGGCGATGTTGGCCGCGCCCTCCCCGGCAACGCCCTCCAGGTGCATGCGCTCGTGCACCGCCACAAAGGGCAGCGATGCGTTCGGCAGCTCCGGTGAAACCAGCGCCTCGCCGGTCAGGAAGGAGCAGATTCCCGTGATCCCGAGCTCCCGCATCCAGCCGGGAAAGCGGGCGAACTTGGCGGGCAGGGGAGGGAGCGCGGCAAAATCCGCATCTACTGTGTTCAGCTCTCCAATTAGTTCCCCGCAAACGGCGGCGACCTGCTGCGAACTGGCCGAATACTCCGGCTGCGCGAAAAAATACAGCGGATACCATATCGCCAGATACGCGCTGGCGAGCGCGAGCAGCATGCATAGAAGGCTCTTTCCAAACCTCCTGAAGAGCAGGCTGAGCAGCAAAATCCCCGCTGCCGCCAGCGCGCCCCATTCGAGCAAGGAAAAGGGCGCGCTGCTTCCGATCTTTGCCAGGCCGCGCAGCAGGGGCAGGGATATCCTCTCTCCCCAGAAGCCGCCGAAGCCGGGAACCAGCCGTACCAGCAAAAACAACATGAGCGCCGTGGCCGCCCAGATTCTGTACCTTCGCATTTACAAGCACCCCGCGTGTATCTCTCACAACATTATCACACAGGAAATATGCGAAATCAAATGCAATTTGTACCATGCAGCTATTGCAAATGCAGGGCGGATGTAGTACAAATATATTGTGCTTCTCATAAGAAAACAGGAGGTTTTTCCATGGCTTCCAGCAAGAATTATCTCAATTTCATCCTCGACCAGCTCACCTCTCTGGGGGAAATTTCCCATCGTCAGATGATGGGCGAATACATGCTTTACTATCGCGGCCGGCTCTTTGCCTATATCTGTGATGACCGCCTGCTGATCAAGCCCGTGCCTGCGGCGCTTAAAATGATGCCGGGCGCGCCCATGGAGCCGCCCTACGAGGGAGCCAAGCCCATGCTCCTCGCCGAAGATGTGGATAATCGATCCTTCCTCTGCGATCTGGTGGAGAAGATGTATGAAGAACTTCCCGAGCCGAAGCGGAGGAAGTGATCATCCCATAAAAAAGGCGCATATCCTGCGCCTTTTTTGTCATTTTTTCCAGAAAAGAAGCATATATAGCTTCATATCGATGGATGTTGAAAGGGATGAATCACATGGAAAAGATAAGGGTTATGCTGGCGGACGACAACCAGAGCATACTGCGCCTCCTGTCGGATTTTTTCTCCAAAAAGAATGATATTGAGCTGGTTTCTGCGGTTTCGGACGGCACGGAAATTGCCGATGCGCTGCGGCTGCATTCCCCGGATATATTGGTAATGGATATCATCATGCCGCGCAAGGATGGCTTCATGGCCCTGGAGGAAATCTCCCGCATGGAGGAGGGGAAGCGGCCCCGGGTGATCGTGCTCACCGGCCTTTCCCGGGATGATTTCATCATGCGCGCCATCCGGCTCGGAGCCAGCTATTACATGGTAAAGCCCTTTGATATGGATTTGCTTTACAGCCGCATCGTGGAAATTGCCGGGGAGGGGCGCAGCATGCCGCAGCCGGAGCCCGCAGTGGAGAGCGCGGATGAACAGATCACCAATCTCTTCCTCACCCTGGGGATTCCCGCCCATATCAAGGGCTATTCCTACCTGCGGGAGGCCGTGCACATGGTGCTGGATGATCGAACCCTCCTCAGCCGCATCACCAAGGAGCTCTATCCCGGGGTCGCCCGCCGCTTCGATACCTCCGCCAGCAAGGTGGAGCGCGCCATGCGCCATGCCATCGAGGTGGCCTGGAGCCGCGGCCGGCTCGATACCGTGAACAAAATGTATGGCTGCAAGCTCTTTGACGCCATGGATAAGCCCACCAACGGCGAGTTGATCTCCTGCATTGCGGAGAAAATCAAGGTGAAAAACGCCTGATTATGTACCCGGCACAAAATTGCACCGGGCGGCGCGTCAATTGCGCCTTCTGTACCAGTAAATCACCAGTGCGATCACCACTGCCAGCAGCGCGGCGGCGAATACGATCACCGCGGCAATTGCGGGCAGGATGCTTTCGGCAAATACCGCGCCAAGGATCAATCCCAAGGCGAGGGCGATCAACAGCAGCAGGAAGGCAACGGCGGCCTTCGAACCGCGACAGCAGCTGATATACGGACGATTGGATTCCGGACAACTCATGTTCTCACCTCATTTTCTGGGTTCCGCCTTATACTATGCGGCGGGACGGATGAAGTGCATGGGAGGGAGAACGCGGAGCCCTTGGAAGGGGAAATGATTTCCCCTTGCCCCCCCTGCATTGCGATGCTGCCATGGCAAAGATAATTAAAAATGCGCCCATATGGGCGCCTTTTACTGGTTGCAGCAGCCGTGCCTCTCGCGCAGAAGGTCCCGGCATTTCCTTTACAGCAGCTTCTCCAGCGCGAAGGCGATGCCGTCCTCATTGTTGGAGAGGGTCACCATGTCGGCGGCGGCCTTCACGTCCTCGGCGGCGTTGCCCATGGCCACGCCCACTCCGGCGGCGCGGAGCATGGGAATATCATTTTCCGCATCGCCGAAGGAGATCACTTCCCCGGCGGAGATGCCCAGCGTGCGGCAGATATCGAGAATTCCCTGGCCCTTGTTGATCACCCGGGGAATCACTTCCAGGTAAAATGCGGCGGTCTGCACCACGGTGAGGCTCTCCGGCAAAAACGCCGCGATCTGCGCCTGCACAGAGGCGATCTGCTCCGGCTGCACGGACATCAGAATCTTGATGGGCGCGAAATGCAGGAAATCCGCCAGGTTTTCAACTTCCGAGCAGACCATGCGGTTGTTGAAGCATTCGTAATCCACCTTGTAGCCATTCTTGTCCGTAACATAAAACTGCACGCCGTCGTCCAGTATGGGCGTTACCGGCAATTCCTCCAGCCTGCGCAGCACGGCCCTGGTCTCTTCGATATCCATGCTGGTTTCAAAGAGCGCGGCCCCGGTGGCGGCGTCCACGATGCGCCCGCCGTTGTAGGACATCAAAATGCCCCGGTGATCCTGCAGCCGCAGGGCGTCCCGCTCCCGGAAGAGGCCCGGGGAGGGGCGTGCGGAGGCCAGTGCGAGGCGTATTCCATCCTCCTGCGCGGCCATCAGCGCGGCGCGGGTCTTCTCGGTAATCTGCTTCTGGTCGTTGTTGAGGGTGCCGTCCAGATCCATGGCGATCAGCTTGTATTTCATGAGGAAAGGCCTCCTTGTTTTTCTATCCAAATGATAGCAGAAGGCGGGGGAGGAGTCAACCGCAAGATTGACAATTCCCGGCCGCGCACTTATAATTGTGGCAGAACAGGGGGATTTTATGATGAAGCAGATCAGTTTCGCGAAGGGCAAATGGAACAGGGAGGATTTCATCCTCGCCTTTCCATTTCGGCTGCGGGATACGAGCGCCTTTATCCAGGAGGAGGACTGCGTATCCGGCGGCGCAAATCCTGAACACAGCGAAGGCTTTGATAATTTCAGCCTGCTGACCAGGGAAACCTACGGTCCGGGCGTCCGCGCCTGCACCCACAGCATGTTTGAAAAGCGGGGCTGCACGGAGATCATCTTCGTGCCGGAGATTTCCCGGGGTGAAAGCGGTGAAAAGCGCTACGGAGCCTGCTTTGAAATCGTGATCTATAAGGGCGGCGTGAATGTCTGGCGGCACTATTATGATGAGGGCAAATGCAGCTGGCACAAGCGGCTGGGCATGGAATTCCCGCTTGATGAAAATGAAGCGCACACCCTCGCTGCCGAGGTGCAGCCCCACTATCTGGTCTTTACCCTGGACGGCAAAAAGACCATCCTGCGCACGGATGATTTCCCGGAGCGCTTTCACCTCGGAATCACCTGCTGTGAGGGCGCGGCAAGGATTTATGATCTATCCATCGAAACCGGCGTTCCTTCCACAGTGCCTGTGGAGGGCGGGCTGGAATGATTTACGCGCACAGCGTTGACGGATACATCAACTTGTGCTATAATGCCTTTCAATTGAATAGATGGCCGTTTGATGTTTGCAGGAGAGCGGGCGCAAGCCCCGCCGAAGGAGATACACTCTCAGGCGTTCCGCTTGGAATAAGGACTGTGAACGGACGGCACTCTGGAGACATCCGCATTCCTGCGGAGGCCGAAGGGGCAAGCGCAATCGCGCCAATCTCTCAGGCAAAAGGACAGAGCAGCTTCCTATCTGAAGGGATAGGTATCTGTCTCTGTGGCCGGCTTGCCGGTCACATTTCTTTTTATCAAAAAGCAAGACAGAATTTGGAGGAACCCGCCATGCAGCAGCAGAACATTGATTTTATCCGCAATTTCGATCCCGCAATCGCCGATATCATGGCCAAGGAGCTCGGCCGCCAGCGCGATAATCTGGAGCTCATCGCATCCGAAAATATCGTCACCCCCGCCGTGATGGCAGCCATGGGATCGATGCTCACAAATAAATATGCCGAGGGCTATCCGGGCAAGCGCTATTACGGCGGCTGTGAATTCGTGGACCAGATCGAAAATGTGTGCATCGATCGCGCGAAGGAGCTGTTCGGCGCAAAATATGCCAATGTGCAGGCCCACAGCGGCTCCCAGGCAAACAACGCCGCCTATCTGGCATTGTGCAAGCCGGGCGACACTGTGATGGGCATGGATCTGAGCAACGGCGGCCACCTGACCCACGGCGCGGCGGCGAATTTCTCCGGAAAATTCTATAATATCGTACCCTACGGCTGCGACCCGGATACCGGCTTGATCGATTATGACCAGGTGCGCGCCCTCGCCCTCAAGCACCGGCCCCGGATGATCATCGCCGGCGCATCCGCCTATCCCCGCATCATCGATTTTGAAAAATTCTCCGAAATTGCCAAGGAGTGCGGCGCATATCTCATGGTGGACATGGCCCACATCGCCGGACTCGTGGCCGCAGGCGAGCATCCCAGCCCGATTCCCTATGCCGATATCGTCACCACCACCAACCATAAAACCCTGCGCGGCCCCCGGGGCGGCATGATCTTCACCAATGATGAGCAGATCGCCAAAAAAGTCAATTCCGCTATCTTCCCCGGCGGACAGGGCGGCCCGCTGATGCATGTGATCGCCGCGAAGGCCATCGCCCTCAAGGAGGCGCTCGCCCCCGAATTCAAGGAATACCAGCATGCCGTTGCCGTGAATGCAAAGACCGTGGCCCGGGTTCTGCTGGAAAGCGGCGTAAAGCTGATCTCCGGCGGCACGGATAACCACCTCATGCTGGTGGACCTGCGCGGCGAGGCCATCTCCGGCAGGGAGCTGGAGGAGCGGCTCGATGCGGTGCGCATCACCGTCAATAAGAATAAGATTCCCGGCGATCCCCGCCCGGCCTCCGAAACCAGCGGCATCCGCGTGGGCACGCCCGCCGTCACCGCCCGCGGCTTCCGCACTGCGGAGGCGGAGGAAGTGGGCCGGCTCCTCGCCATGGCGATCCAGGATTTCGAAAATAAGAAGGGCGAGATCGTGGAGCGCGTGGATGCGCTCTGCAAGAAGTTCCCGATCTACGAATAAAGAAACTATCTCTCCGGGTGCTTTGCATCCACCTCTCTTTACAGGGAGCAAGGATTCTCATCGTATACCAAAAAAATCGATCCCGTTTCGGGATCGATTTTTTATTCTGAGGGGTCCAGGGGGAATTATTCCCCCTGGCAGGGATTCTTAAGGGACGGAGTCCCTTAAGTAGGGTTCCCAAGCATGTCTCACACGTTCTCAATATATTTCGGGTTCAGGATGGTTTTAACCTCGCGGCCCTCGAAGAAATCCACGCAGTTGCGGGCGGCAAACATGCCGGCGTTCATCACGGCGTCGTTGGTGTTCGCGCCGATGTGGGGCTCGAGGATGCAGTTTTCCAATCCCAGCAGCGGGCACTCCGGCACAACCGGCTCCTGCCGCAGCACATCCAGGCCCGCGCCCGCGATCACGCCGGTCTTGAGCGCCTCGGCAAGGTCATCCTCGTTGATGAGGGAACCGCGGCTGGTGTTGATGATCACGGCGTTCTTCTTCATCTTTTTGAGGAATTCCATGTTCACCATGTCCTTCGTTTCCTCGGTGGCGGGGCAGAGCAGCAACACGCCGTCGGAGGTGCGAACCAGCTCGTCCATTTCCACCCGGCGCACGTTGTATTTCGCGGCGGCCTCCTCGTTGAAGTAAGGATCATAGGCGATCACATGGCAATCGAAGCCGAAGAGCATCTTGGCAACGGTCTGGCTGATGCCGCCGAAGCCCACGAGGCCGATGGTCTTGTCGTAGAGCTGTTCGCCGTTGCGGCTCTCCATGAAGCGGCTCCAGTCGCAGGCGTGCACTTCCTTGTTGCCGAGGTGGATGTTGCGCATCAGGCAGATCAGCAGGCCCACGGCGCACTCCGCCACGGGGCGGTTGAACACGCCCGCGGCATTGCAGATGGCGATGCCCTGCTTCACAGCCTCGGCATGGTCCATCTCATCGGTGCCCACGCCGAAGCGGGAGATCAATTTCAGGCTGCCCTTCAAGAACTTGATGGTTTCGCCGGGAATCTTTTCGCCGGCGCTGATCAGCGCATCGTAGCCGAGGAGTTCTTCCTTCCAGTCGGCGGTATTGCGGGTGGGCATATCCAGCAGCACAGCATCATGTCCCTGCTGCTTGATATATTCCACCATGGCCTCGCGGATGAAGCGGGGCTGCTGTTTTCCGATGATTGCAACTTTACCCATCTATTTACACCTGCCTTCAGATGACGCTCTTGATGTTCTTCTTGGCTTCCGTGACCTGATCCATAAATGCGCGCACCTGCTTCGTGACCCAGCCGAAGCCTTCCTTTTCCACCATTTTGGGGTTCATGAACGCGTGCGCGCCGGAGACTGCGGATGCGCCGCAGCGGATGAATTCGCCGCAGTTTTCCAGACTTACGCCGCCCGAAACCATGATCCTGTAATCGGGAGGCAGTACCATTTTGAAGCTGGAAACGGCCTTGGGGCCGCCCTCCGCGGCGGGCCACAGCTTGACCATGGCGGAACCGGCCTTCATAACCATATCCACTTCGTAGCCGGTGAAGGCGCCGCAGAATACCGGGATTTCCCGCGCATTCGCTACTTCCAGCACCTCTTTGACATAGTAAGGGGTTACGATGACGCGCGCACCTGCGTCGATTACACCGTTGGCGATCTCCGCAGTCAGCACCGTTCCGCTGGCAATCAGCACATCGTCGCCCAGATTCTCGCACAGGGCGCGGATTGCGGCTTCCTTGACCTCGGGATGGCCGTGTACGTTGCCGGATACCTCAATGATGCGCGCGCCGCCCTCGTACATTGCCTGCCCGTAGCGGATCCACATCTCGCGATCCGAAAGCGTGCTTTCCTGGGTGAGATAGACGCAGGGGATGACGCCTGTCTCGATCGACAGTGCTACCGCGTATTCCTTCAGAGTCATGCTTCCTCTTTCCATAATGAACCGCCTTTCTGTTTACAGCTTGATTTTCAGACAGAGTTTTTCCAGGTTTCCGGGCACGCCGTCCTTGGCGATGCAGGGCATGTGGGCGTCGTCCTTCAGGGTGAGCATGAAGTAGCCCTCCTCGAGGGTAACATAGCTGCATTTGCCTTCCATGTGGTAGGCGTCCTTGGCCTCGTCGTAGGAAACCACTTTCAGGGTATGGGTATCGGCCCAGCCGATCACCTCGCTGCCGGCAGCCACAAAGTGGATATCGGCATAGAGGTCGTGAGCCTCGATCTTGCATTGCTCGATGGGCTTGGAAACCATCGGGCGGATGCGCACGAACACATTGTCGCCGTCGATGGGCTCGTCCGCCTTTTCGGTGCGGCCCTTCTGGTAGGCCGCGCAGTAATCCAGGGCCTTTTTGAAGCCTTCGCCCAGGCAATAATAATTGGCGCGGTTGCGGATGTGGTCAACAATCATCGCTTATCACCTCTGTACGCGTCCGGATGCATCGCCGCCCATCAGGGTTTCTACATCCTTGAGGGTGGCAAGGTTGAAGTCGCCCACGATGGTCTGCTTGAGTGCGGATGCCGCCGCTGCGAATTCGCCGGTCTTCTGCAGGGAGAAGCCGTTCAGCAGGCCGTAAATCATGCCGGCAGCGAAGGAAGCCCCGCCGCCGCCGCGGTCCACCAGGCGGATATCATAGTGGGTGGTGTGGTAGAATTCATTGCCGTCGTAGAGCAGGCAGCTCCAGCCGTTGTCGCTGGCGGAATAGCTCTCGCGCAGGGTGGAGCCGATGTATTTGAAGCCGAACTTCTCCTTGAGCTGGCGGAACACATCCTTGTAGGCTTCCAGGTCGAGGGTACCCTTGGTCACATCGGTGTTGGCGGGCTTGAAGCCGAGCACCTTCTCCGCATCCTCCTCATTGCCGATGCATACATCCACATATTCCATCAGCGGGATCATCACGCTCTGGGCCTTCTCCGGGCTCCACAGCTTGCTGCGGTAATTCAGGTCCACGGAAACGGTCACGCCGTGCTTCTTGGCAGCCTTCATGGCGCACTCCACCAGCACCGCCGCGCGGTCGCTGATGGCGGGAGTGATGCCGGCCACATGGAACCAGTCCGCATCCTGGAAGATGGCGTCGAAGTCAAAATCCTCCGGAACCGCCTCGGAGATGGCGGAATGCTTGCGGTCATAGAGCACGCTGGAGGGGCGCATGGAAGCGCCGCTCTCGTAAAAGTTCAGGCCGAGGCGCTCGCCGCCGCGGGCGATATACTTGGTATCCACATTCTGAGCGCGCAGCTTCTGCAGCGCGATTTCGCCCAGGGGATTGTTGGGCAGCTTGGTTACATAGCGGCTGTCCATGCCGAAGCGGGCAAGGGAAACGGCCACGATGGATTCGTCGCCGCCGTAATGGGCCTCGAATTCATTTGCCTGCTCAAAGCGCAGGTTGCCCTTGGGCATGAAGCGGATCATCATTTCGCCGAGGGTTACCACTCGCATGTGTAATTCCTCCAATTCATTATCTTATAAAATAAAAATCAGGTTTTGCCGTAAGCATCGGTGAAGTAGGCGCGGCCTGCCTTTACCCACTTATCCTCCAGCAGGCAGGGCTCGCCGGCAGCGCGGATGTGCATATAAATCTTCGCGGATTTTTCCACGATCTGGGCGCAGGCCTTGGCTTCCTCCAGGGAGCGGCCGAGGCACACCGGGCCGTGGTTGCGCAGCAGCAGGGCGTTTGCATTGCCGATGGATTCCACCGCCATCTTGCCCAGGTTCACATGCTGCTCGGAAGGCACGAAGGCCTTGCTCAGCGGAATCGCGCCGCCCAGCAGCTGGGCCATCTCCTCGGAAAATGCCGGGATGCCGCCCTCCATGGCGCAGCAGGCCATGGCGTAGGTGGAGTGGGTGTGGATCACGGCGTGCACATCCGGCCGGGCGTTCAAAATGCCGCGGTGCAGCTCGCGTTCGCTGGTGGAGAGGCGGAAGCCCTTCACCACCGTGCCGTCCGGGGCCAGCACAACCAGATCCTCCGGCTGCATCTCATGGTAGGCGATGCGGGAGGGGGTGATCAGGATGTTGCCGTCGTTAAGGCGCACGCTGATGTTGCCCCAGGTGCTCACCACCAGGCCCTTTTCCACCAGCCAGAGGCAGGTGTCGATAATTTGCTGGCGAACCTCAATGCTGTCCTCCACGGGGCCGATGCCGGAGCTCTTTTTTACTTCGTTGTTGCTTTGCATGGCTTATCTATCTCCTGTGAATTTGGATTCAGAATACTCCTTCGATACATATGTTAGCACCTTATGCACAAAATGTCAATCGGTTACATCGTACAAATCGCAGTGATTTTTTATAAAAATGCGCACAAATGCGGGATCGGTTTGGAAAGCCGCACGCAGCGTTTTTTCCGCGCGCCTATGGCCGTTTTTCCGGCCCGTATTGCCATGCAGGCGGATTTCGATTATAATGTATACAATACATTTGAAAGCAGGTTGGATTATGGCATACGAATTTGATCCCGCGAATCTGAAAAAAGCGGAAAAATACCTGGAGATGGCCCGGGAAATGGGCGCGACGGATGCGGTGCCCTTTGAGGATGCGCAGATCTGCTGGGACAGCCGCACGCTGCTCAAGTGCATGTATGGCTGCTCGGACTGGGGCAAGAACCACACCTGCCCGTCGCGGCCCGGCAATCCCACCATGGCGGAGCTGAAGGAAATGTTCTCCCGCTACAAGTGGGGAATTATCATCCACACCCATGAAAAAAACCTCTCCCAGAAGATTTCCATGGCAGTGGAGAGCGCGGCCTTCCATGATGGCTATTATTTCGCCATGTCCCTCTCCGATTGCGGGCTCTGCAAGGAGTGCGCCGCGGTGAAGTGCCAGGATTGCCGCCATGTGGCCGAGGCCCGGCCCGCCTTCCACAGCGTGGGCATCGATGTGTTCAAAACCGTGCACCAGATGGGCCTGCCCCTCCATACCCTCAAGGACCGCAACGATCCCGACCAGAATTGGTACAGCGCGGTATTCGTGGAGTGAGGGAGAGGAAAAGGTGGGAACGCTGTCCCCGCGCCTCTGCCCAAAGGCATGATGCCCTTTGGAAATCTCAGAAAAAGGCACGCATTGCGTGCCTGAGAATTATATTTTGCAAATCGCACCGTTTTCCGGTGCGATTTGTTTTACAGAGGGAAACAGGGGGAATCATTCCCCCAGCGCAATCCCTACGAATTCCCGGATGTCCCGTACCTCGTATTCCGCGTGCATGCCTTCCGGAAGTTTTTTCCCTTTGGGATTGTACCAGCACACATCCACGCCCGCGTTGTTCGCGCCGCGCACATCGCTCTGGAGCCCGTCGCCGATCATCAGCGCGTCAGAAGGATCGAGGCCGTCGAGGGCCAGTTCAAAGATGCGGGGATCGGGCTTGGCCACGCCCACCTCCTGGGAGATCACGATCTTCCGGGCATAATTTGCGAGCGTGGAGCAGGCGAGGCGGCTCTTCTGGATCACGGTGATGCCGTTGGTGAGCAGCACCACGGGCAGCTTTTCTGAAATGGCGCGCACGCTTTCCTCGGCATGGGGCAGGTAGATGGCCTGCCGGCCGAGCAGGAAGGCGAAGCGGTCGGCCACCTTCTGCGGGTCATCGGCCCGGCCTTTGCTGGCGAGGAAGCGGCGGAAGCGCTCCACATGCAGGATTTCCTGGGTCATTTCGCCCCGCTCCAGCGCTTCCCAGCAGGCATGGTTGATTGCCTGGTATTCATCAAACACGGTGGGGGAGGATAGGCCCAGCTCCGCCATCAGCGCCGCGATGGCATTGCGGTTGCCCTGCTGAAAATCAAAAATGGTATCATCAATATCCATCAGGATGCTTTTGTAGCGCATGGTTTTCCTCCGGAGTTTTTTCCTATTATAACATAAAAAGACTGGCCCGTGAAGGGCCAGTCTTGCGCTTGTGCAATTACAGGGCGATATCGATCTTCTCTTCCTTGATGTTGTGCTTCTCGGCATAACCGGTGAGCATCAGGGTCAGGGCGCCGTCGCCGGTCACGTTGCAGGCGGTGCCGAAGGAATCCTGGATGGCGAAGATAGCCAGCAGCAGGGCGGTGCCGTCTGCGCCGAGGCCCAGAACGGAAGTAACGATGCCCAGGGAAGCCATAACGGTGCCGCCGGGTACGCCGGGTGCGCCGATGGCGAAGATGGCCAGCAGGGCGCAGAAGAGGATCATGGTGCCAACGGACGGCAGGGCGCCCTTGAGGATCAGGTGCACGATCATCACGAAGAAGGTCTCGGTCAGAACGGAGCCGCACAGGTGGATGTTGGCGAACAGCGGAATGCCGAAGTCAACCATGTCCTTGCGCAGAACCTTGGACTTGTGGGCGCACTGCAGTGCAACGGACAGGGTGGCGGCGGAAGACATGGTGCCCACAGCGGTGATGTAAGCCGGGCCGTAGTGCTTGAACACCTCGGCGGGGTTCTTCTTGCTGTAAATGCCGGCAACGATGTACAGAACTGCCATCCAGATGAAGTGGCCAACCAGTACAACGATAACAGCCTTCAGGAAGATGGGCAGCTGCTCGGTGATGGTGCCTTCATAGGCCAGGCATGCGAAGGTGCAGGCGATGAAGAAGGGCAGGATCGGAATAACGATCTTGGAAACCAGCTGCAGAACGATCTTCTGGAACTCGTCCAGCACGGTGATCACGGTCTTTGCCTTGGTCCATACTGCGGCCAGGCCGATCAGGATGGAGAAGGCCAGTGCGGACATAACCGGCATGATCTGGGGGATTTCCAGGGCGAACACGTCAGCCGGGAGAGCCTTCAGTTCGGCAGCCTGGGTGGCGTTGTTCATGATCGGGATCAGGCCGTAGCCAGCCAGCATGGAGATCAGCGCGGCCAGCACGGAAGAAACATAAGCCAGAATCAGGGCAACGCCCAGCATGCGGGATGCGCTGGAGCCCAGCTTGGTGATGGACGGGGCGATGAAGCCGATAACGATCAGCGGCACGATGAAGTTGATCACCTGGCCCATGATGTTCTTCACGGGAACCAGAACCTTCATAACGCCTTCGGGAACCAGCAGGCCCACGATGATGCCCAGTACGATGCCGACCAAGAGCTTGAACGGCAGACTCTTAAAGATTTTACCCATTGAATTTCCCTCCAATTCTCATCCTAAAAAAGAACCCTTGTGTATCTCATACCGGATTTCAGCCTTCGCGCTTCTGCCCGGTCATGATTCGAATGATTTCGCGGTCGGTCTCCCGCATGCCGAAGCGTCCGAGGCGGCCGATGTTTTCAATCGTGGCCTCCACGCCCTTGGTTACGATGCCCTCGCCGCCGCGGAACTGCTGGCCATTCCTGTACATGTGCCAGCCGAGGATGCCCGCATCCACCGCCGCCGCGATCTTGGCTGCGCAGCTGGGCTTCGCGCCATCGCAGATCATGCCGGAGATGGTGGCCAGCGCGTTGACCAGCGTGTGGGCCACTTCCGCAAAGCCGCCGCCGTTGAGCCAGGAGATGGCAGCGCCTGCGCCGCAGCCCGCGCTCACCGCGCCGCAGTAGGCGCTCAGGCGGCCGATGCCGGTCTTCATGTGGATGGTGAGCAGATCCGAAAGCAGCACGCCGCGCACCATCGTATCCTTGTCCACCTTCAATTCCTTGGCGTATTCCACCACGGGAACGGAGGCGGTGATGCCCTGGTTGCCGCTGCCGGATACGATGATCACCGGCATTTCGCAGCCGCTCATGCGGGCGTCGGAGCCGGCAGCCGCCATGTAGCGGGCGCGCACCTTCACATCGTCTCCGTAGTAATCGCGCAGCACCTTGCAGATGTTTGCGCCCCAGTCGTTTCGCAGGCCCTCCTCCGCAATGGCGTAGTTGTATTCAATCTGGCGCTCCACCAGCGCGCGCACATCGTTGAGATCGCAGGTTTCCGCAAAATCCACAATGGCTTCCACGCTCATGCAGCTGCGGTCGGTCAGTCCATCCGCCTCGGCGGCTTCGCTCACCTTGCCCTTGTTCAGCAGGATTTCGCCGCTCTTTTCGATGAGCACGATGTTGGTGTGGTAGTCTGCAATGCGCAGCTTCACGCTGTCCTTGCCGGAATACAGGGTGATGATGATGTCAAACACCACATCGCCCTCTGCGGGAGCAACCTTTACCTCGTGGCTGTCGAGGTATTCCCGGATGCCCGCCTTCTGTTCTTCGGTCACTTCGCTGATAACCTCGAGGATCTTATCTGCGTCGCCCGCCACGATGCCGGCCACGGCAGCGGCTTCGATGCCCTTGAGGCCGCCGGTGTTGGGCACGACCACGCTCTTAACATTCTTGATGATGTTGCCGCTGGCTTCAATCAATACCCGCTCCGGCATGCAGCCGAGCACTTCGCGGGCCTTGGCAGCGCCGTATGCGATGGCGATGGGCTCGGTGCAGCCCATGGCGGGCACCAGCTCTTCGCGCAGGATCTGCACAAAATGATGGTAGCGCGGGTCCGTCTTCTGCACGGATATCCCTCCCTCTCGTATCTTCCCCTGTTCTCTTTCCTGCTTGTGAAAAAATGCATTTCGAAATTATGGCATTTTCAACTTTCATAATATTATCATCTTAATATGTCTAATCCAAGCCTATTTGTCTCATAACAGGTATGTTTATGTTTCGAAATAATGAAAAAATACATTGATTCCTACAGGAATATATGTTATAGTAGAAGCAATGCGAAAAAATTGAGAAGGAATGAAAATTATGCAGCAGGAAAAGAAGAGAAATACCTTTGCAGGCTCCATCGGATTTGTGCTGGCCGCAGCCGGCAGCGCGGTGGGTCTGGGCAATATCTGGCGCTTTCCCTACCTCGCGGCGAAGGATGGCGGCGGCATGTTCCTGGTGGTTTACCTTGTTTTGGCCCTCACCTTCGGTTTTACCCTCCTGGCAACCGAGCTTGCCATCGGCCGCAAGACCCGCACCGGCCCCCTCACGGCTTACACCAGGCTGCATAAAAAATTCGGCTTCCTGGGTATTTTTGCAAGCATCGTTCCGCTGATCATCCTGCCCTATTACTGCGCCATCGGCGGCTGGGTGATGAAGTATTTCGTGGCTTACCTCACCGGCAATGGCACCGATACCGTGGCCAGCGGCTATTTCAGCGCATTCACCTCCAGCTATGCCGAGCCCATCATCTATGCGGCGATCTTCATCCTGCTCACTGCGGTGATCATCTATCGCGGCGTGAACAAGGGCATTGAATCCTCCTCCAAGGTGATGATGCCGATTTTGCTGGTGCTGATCTTCGGCATCGCCGTATTCTCCCTCACCCTCAAGCATACCGATGCAAACGGCGTTACCCGCACCGGTCTCGAGGGCTTCAAGATTCTCGTGATCCCCAACCTCAAGGGCATGACCCTGCGCTCCTTCTTCAATGTGCTGATGGACGCCATGGGCCAGCTGTTTTACAGCATCAGCGTGGCCATGGGCATCATGATCACCTACGGCTCCTATGTGAAGAAGGAAGAAAACCTGAACAAATCCATCAACCAGATCGAGCTCTTTGATACCGTGGTAGCCTTCCTGGCTGCTGTGATGGTAATTCCCGCGGTTTACACCTTCATGGGCAGCGAGGGCCTGCAGGCCTCCGGCCCGAGCCTGATGTTTGTATCCCTGCCGAAGGTGTTCGAAGCCATGGGCGGCGTCGGCCATTTCGTGGGCGCGCTCTTCTTCCTGATGGTGCTCTTCGCTGCGCTCACCAGCTCCATCTCCATCATGGAAGCCATCGTGGCCAGCATGATGGATAAGTTCGGCCTCAGCCGCAAGAAGGCCGTAATCATCGAAACCATCATCGCCCTCATCATGGGCATCTTCGTGTGCCTGGGCTACAACGGCCTGTTCTTTGATATCGTGCTGCCCAACGGCTCCCATGCGCAGCTGCTGGACCTGATGGATTATGTATCCAACAGCGTGCTCATGCCCATCGTTGCCATCGGCAGCTGCATCCTGATCGGCTGGGTGCTCAAGCCGAAGACCGTGATCGAGGAAATCGAATCCAGCGGCTGCAAGTTTGGCAGGCAGAAGCTGTATGTGGCGATGATCAAGGTGATCGCGCCCGTGCTGCTCACCATTCTGCTGCTGAAATCCCTGGGCCTGCTGACCATCATCTGATCCGGCTGCCAAAAAGGCCCGCAAATGCAAAAATCCCTGCGATGATCCTATCGGCGGGGATTTTTGCCTGTTTAAAGGTCTGGCTTTGGTCACAAATATCAAATTCTGCCGAATTCTGTCTTGACAAATTGTTTTGCCTATGTTACAATCCTTACATTGCGTTGAAGGGAAAGAGTGCGCGCAAGATTCCTTCCAGAGAGCCGCCGTATGCTGAAAGGCGGCAGGATGCGGGCGCACAGCCATCCCGGAGCCGCGCCCGGAAAGGGATTTTGCATTTCCCGATTATGCGGCGCTGGGTTCGCCCATTACAGCGTTTAAGTCTCAGGACTTGCCAAGGCCCGCATTGCGAGGTGCGGGCGAAATAAGGTGGTACCGCGAAGTTACGCTTCGTCCTTATGCAGCATCATGGGGACGGGGCTTTTTTATGTCCATCCGGTGGTGCAACCAAAGATTATGGGAGGAATACCAACATGCTCGATCTCATTACCCGCATCAACAATGCCGTGAATGGCTTCGTGTGGGGCGTACCCGCAATGGTGCTCATCCTCGGCGTCGGCCTGTACCTTACCCTGGGTACCCGCTTCATCCAGATTCGCAAGTTCGGCCACTCCATGAAGGAGACCATCGGCAAAATCTTCTCCAAGGCTGAAGCCAAGCATGGCTCCATCACTCCCTTCCAGGCAGTATGCACCGCCCTGTCCGCCACCGTCGGCACCGGCAACATCGCAGGCGTAGCGGGCGCAATCGCCCTCGGCGGCCCCGGCGCTGTGTTCTGGATGTGGATTTCCGCCCTGCTGGGCATGTGCACCAAGTTCTTCGAGGTCACCCTCGCCGTGCGCTTCCGTGAGCGCAACAAGCAGGGCGACTGGGTCGGCGGCCCGATGTACTTCATCAAGAACGGCCTCGGCAAGAAGTGGATGTGGCTGGCTTACACCTTTGCCGCCCTCGGCGCAGTCACCGTGTTCGGCACCGGCAATGCCACCCAGGTAAACGCCATCATCACCGCCATCAATTCCGCCACCTCCAGCTTCGGCCTCACCCCCGAAGGCGGCATTCCCGCCGTGAACCTCGCCATCGGCGTGGTGATCGCCATCCTCACCGGCCTCGTCCTGCTGGGCGGCATCAAGCGCATCGGCCGCGTCGCCGAGCGCCTGGTTCCCTTCATGGCCATTCTTTACATCATCCTTGGCCTCGGCGTGGTCATCATCAATATTGAAAATGTGCCCGCCGTGTTCGCCTCCATCTTCAAGGGCGCCTTCAATCCCTCCGCAGTGACCGGCGGCATCGTTGGCTCCATGTTCCTCTCCATGCGCAACGGTGTGGCCCGCGGCATCTTCTCCAACGAAGCTGGCCTCGGTACCGCCTCCATCGCCCATGCCACCTCCGATACCGATAACCCCGTGAAGCAGGGCCTCTTCGGCATCTTCGAGGTATTCTGCGATACCATCATCATCTGCACCCTCACCGCCCTGATCATCCTCTGCAGCGGCATCACCGTAAACTACGGCCAGGCAGCCGGCGCGGCTCTCACCATCAGCGGCTTCACCGCCTCCTATGGCGCATGGGTCACCATCCCGGCCGCCGTCGCGCTGGCCAGCTTCGCTCTGTCCACCATCCTCGGCTGGGCCTCTACGGCATGAGATGCGTGGAATTCATCTTCGGCAGCAAGGTCAACAAGCCCTTCATGCTGATCTATTCCCTCGTCGCCATCGTGGGCGCAACCATCGACCTGGGCCTGCTCTGGAGCATCTGCGATACCTTCAACGGCCTCATGTCCATCCCGAACCTGATTGCCGTGGCGCTGCTGAGCCCCGTGGCCTTCAAGCTGGTGAAGGAATACTTCGATAAGAAGCCCGAATCCGCGCTGAAGAGATAAACACAGCTTTCCCGGTCCCCGCTTTTTGCGGGGACCTTTTCTTTTTGGAATGCGAGGGAGGCGCTTGACGCATCATGATTCGTATGTTAGAATATTACTTAATCTAGTTTTGAAAACGAAAGGAACTCAAATGGAATATAAGATTATATCAGATTCATCCTCCAATGTGTTCTCCCTTCCGGGTGCAGGTTTTGCCAGCGTGCCGCTGAAAATCAACGCGGGCGGCAGGGAATATGTGGATACGCCGGCTCTGGATGTGGACGGCATGATCGCGGACCTGCAGCAATACAAGGGCAGGTCCGGTTCCTCCTGCCCGAATGTGTTTGACTGGACGGCGGCCTTCGGCGATGCGGAGGGCGTGTTTGCCGTTACCATCAGCAGCAACCTGTCCGGCAGCTATTCCAGCGCGGTGCAGGCGGGGGAGGAATACATAAAGGCCCATCCCGGCAGGCGCTTCCATGTGTTTGATTCGCTGACCGCCGGTCCGGAGATGCAGCTGATCCTGGAGCGCATCCGGGAAGGCGTACAGGCGGGGAAGGATTTTGATGCCATCGTGGGCGATGTGGAGGAATACCGCAGGCACACTTACACCCTCTTCTGCCTGAAATCCATGCTCAATCTGGCCCGAAACGGCCGTGTGAAGCCCGCTGTGGCGAAGATCGCGGGCGTGCTGGGCATACAGGTGGTGGGCGATGCATCGCCGCAGGGCACGCTGCAGATGCTGCACAAGTGCCGCGGCGAGCGCAGGGCCCTCAGAAGCATCATCTCCGAAATGGAGGGCAATGGCCTTTCGGATGGCAGGGTGATCATCTCCCACTGCCAGAATCCGGAGGCGGCAGGGCGGCTGCGGGAGAATATCCTCGAAGAGCATCCCGGCTGCGAAGTGGAAATCAACGCCTGCACGGCGCTGTGCAGCTTCTATGCCGAGAGCGGCGGCCTGATCATCGGCTACGAGGGAAAATAATATAGGAAGAAAAAACGGACTGCCTTTCCAAAGGGCAGTCCGTTTTGCATGGATGGATAAAGAAGCCGCCTGGGCTCTTGAATCAGAGGAGCCCAGGCGGCTTGGCTTCAAGTGAAACCGTTATCGCTTATGCGAAAGTAGCGTACTCGAAGAAGATGTGACCGATGGGGTTCTTGACGATGCCATCGATGTTGGCCTTGACGAGGTAATCGTCAGCCATGGTGTAGGAGGGCATGCCGGGCATCTGGTCGCAGATGTACTTCTCGCACTCGATCAGGGCAGCTTCGCGCTCAGCGGGATCCAGGATGGTGCTGGCGTTGGCGAACATCTCGTCGTAAACCGGGTCGTCCCAGCCATTCTCATAGCAGTTGGAGCCGGTTACCCAAACCTTCAGGTTTGCGGAGGGATCGAGATAGTCGCAGGTGAAGCCGTTGCGGGCGATGGAGAAGTTGCCGTTGTCCAGCTCTCCCCAGTAGGTGGAGGATTCGTAGGTGGTGATGGTGTACTCGATGCCGAGGTTCATCTTCCACATCTCGCCGTAGATCTGGGCCATCAGCTTCTGCTCATCGGTGTTCTGGCAAACGATGGCAACGGTGGGGAAGCCTTCGCCGTTGGGATAGCCGGCCTCAGCCATCAGCTGCTGTGCCAGGGCAACGTCCTCGCCGAACATATCGCCGGCCACGGAGCGGTAGTTGCCTTCGGTGGTCAGGGAGGGCTGAGAGGAGGGGATGTAGCCGTAAACCGGTTCCTCAGCCAGCATGCAGGCAGTCAGCATGGCCTTGCGGTCCACGGAGTAAGCGAATGCCTTGCGCACGTTGGGATCGGAGAACTCGGGCAGCTGGCAGTTGAAATCCCAGTACTGGATGCCGATGCGGTCCTGCATGATGTACTCTTCGGTAGCGCCATACTGATCGCGGGCGTTGGAATCCAGGTCATCGGCAACGTTCAGGTCGCCATTGTTGTAGGAAACCAGAACGGAGGATGCGTCTGCGATGATGTAATAGATCACCTGGTCAACCTCTACGTTTGCAGCATCGTAGTAGTTGGGGTTGGGATCCATAACGATCTTGTCCAGGGAGGAATACTCAGCCAGCATGAACGGGCCGTTGGAAACGTAGGTTTCCACATTCTTGGTCCACGGATCGCCTTCGGCCTCAACCACTTCCTGCTTCACGGGGAAGTAAACGGTGGTGGCGGTGAGGGTGGGGAACCAGGGAGCATAGTAGGAAGTTTCGACAACCAGGGTGGTATCGTCGATGGCCTTTACGCCAACCTCATCGGCGGTGCACTGGCCCTCGTTGTAGGCCTGGCCGTTCTTGATAACCCACATGTCGCTGGATGCACCGGAGGCAACCTCGGGATCCATAACGCGCTTCCAGGAGTATTCGAAGTCGTGGGCGGTGAGGGCGGTGCCGTCGCTCCACTTCAGGCCTTCCTTCAGCTTGAAGGTGTAGGTCATGCCATCTTCAGATACTTCGTAGCTCTCTGCACAGGCGGGGATGAAGGTGGAGCCGTCCGGGCCCAGCTTGTACAGGCCCTGGAACAGGTTCTGCAGTACGATGGAGGAACGGGAGTAGGAGTTGAGGGTGGGGTCCATCTGCTGGGGGTCATCCGCGATGGAATACTTGATTACGTTCTGCGCATCCTCGGCGAAAGCAGTCATGCCGCAGGCAGCCAGCATTGCGATGGCGAGCAGCATAGCAAGAATTTTCTTCATGATTGCGCCTCCTAAAAAATTTTGGTCGTACATTGACCGTGGAAACATCTTAACAGAAGCTGAAGCGCAAGTCAAGATTTTCCGTCAAAAATACCTTTGAAATTAACCAAACGGCGGGAAACTGGATTTGTACATACAATTTAATGCAAATATAGCCTAGAAGGGGTTTGCAATTCGCTGCAAAAAGGAGTACAATATAAACTATCACAATATCGCGGAAAAAAGTTTTCGGTTCCGTTGAACAACCCGGGAGGTAAAATGGTAAAGTATATCATCAAGCGCCTGCTGGCGGGCGTGCTCACCATCGTAGTGCTGATCACGATCGCATTTTTCCTGATGCACGCAATGCCGGGCAGCCCCTTCAGCATTGAGGAACAGAAAAAGCTCACGCCCGAGGGCCTGGCCCGCCTGAATGCAAAATATGGCCTGGACAAGCCCGTGTGGGAGCAGTACATCACCTATTGGGAGGGCCTGCTGGAATTTGACTTCGGCACTTCCTTCAAAAAGCCGGATACATCCGTAAACGAGATCATCTTCGGCCACTTCCCGACCTCCGCCAAGGTGGGCGGCGTGGCTGTGCTGGTATCGCTGCTGATCGGCATACCGCTGGGCATCGCGGCGGCGCTGCACCGGGGCAAGCTGATCGATGGCTTCTACATGGTGTTTGCCACGGTGGGCATCTCCGCGCCGGTATTCGTTATCTCGGTTGTGCTGATGTATCTGTTCTGCGGCGTGTTCCCGATCTTCCCGAACTTCGGCCTCAATAGCTGGCAGAGCTATGTGCTGCCGGTGGCCTGCCTGTCCTTCAGCCCCATCGCCTATATCGCGCGCCAGACCCGCTCCTCCATGCTGGACGCCATGGGCCAGGATTATATCCGCACCGCCCGGGCCAAGGGCGTGAGCGAATTCAAGGTTGTGGTGAAGCACGCGCTGAAGAACGCGCTCACCCCCGTCATCACCTACCTGGGCACCCTGATCGCCAGCCTGCTCACCGGTTCCTTCGTGGTGGAGCGCATGTTCTCCATCTCCGGCATCGGCCGCTACTTCGTGCAGTCTATCTCCGACCGCGACTACACCATGATCATGGGCATCACCATCTTCTTCGGCATCTTCGTTGTCCTGTGCAATTTGCTGGCAGACATCATGCTGGCGATTGTCGACCCGCGCGTAAAGCTCACCAATAATAAGTAAGGAGGTACGAAAAAATGGCAAAGAAAATCAAGTTCGCACCTCTTTCCGAGGACGCCCTCTCCAACACCATCTCCGCGCAGGATTATGCCGCGCTGGACGTAGGCATGTTCGATATGAAAGCCCCCGCCGAGGACAATGCCGAAAAGATCGTGCGCGATAGCTCCACCTACTGGCAGGATGTATGGAAGCGCTTCCGCAGGGATCCGCTGGCCATGTTCGGCGTATGTGTGATCCTGGTGATGGCCGTCGCCTGCATCCTGGTTCCCATGTTCTCCAAATATGATTATTCCACCATGGACCTCACGAACATGAACGCCGGTCCCTCCTGGGCGCACCTGTGCGGTACCGACCAGATGGGCCGCGACCTGTTCATCCGCATCCTCTACGGCGCGCGCATCTCCCTCTCCATCGGCCTCGTCGCCGCGGCGATCAACTTCGTGATCGGCGTGGTCTACGGCGGCATCGCCGGCTATGTGGGCGGCAAGGTGGATATGGTGATGATGCGCATCGTGGATATCCTGATCTCCCTGCCGAGCATGCTCTACAACGTGCTGATCATGCTGGTACTGGGTTCGAGCGTCGGCTCCGTACTCGTGGCCCTGTGCTTCACCTCCTGGACCGGCACGGCCCGCGTGGTGCGCAGCGAGGTTATGCGCCTCAAGCACTCTGAATATGTGCTGGCCGCCCGCCTCTCCGGCGCCCGCTTCTGGAACCTGCTTACCACCCATCTGGTGCCCAACGCCATGGGTCCGATCATCGTTTCCACCGCGTTCCTCATTCCCAGCGCCATCTTCTCGGAGGCCTTCCTGTCCTTCCTGGGCATCGGCATCCAGGCGCCCATGGCCAGCTGGGGAACCCTGGCAAACGACGCCCGCAGCACGCTTTTGACCTTCCCCCACCAGATGATCTTCCCGGTGCTTGCAATCTGCATCACCATGTTCTCGTTCAATTTTATCGGCGACGGCCTGCGCGATGCGCTTGACCCGAAGCTCAAGAAGTAAGGAGGTGCGCACATGGCTAAGTTACTCGACGTCAAAAACCTGACCACGAACTTCCACATCGGCGTTGGCTGCGTGCAGGCGGTGCGCAACGTATCCTTCCACCTGGATGAGGGCGAATCCCTGGGCATCGTCGGCGAATCCGGCTCCGGCAAGAGCGTCACCATGATGTCCATCATGGGCCTGCTTCCGGACTATGCCGATATCTCCGCCGATTCCATCCAGTTCGGCGGCCGGGAAATGCTCGCCCTCAGCGCCGGCGATTTCCGCAAGGTGCGCGGCAACGAGATCGGCATGATCTTCCAGGACCCCATGACCAGCCTGAACCCCCTCTATACCGTGGAGGACGCCATCACCGAGCCCCTGCGCATCCACCGCGGCATGGGCAAGGCTGAGGCGCGCAAGGCCGCGCTGGAGCTGCTCAAGCGGGTTGAAATTCCCAATCCCGAGCAGCGCCTCAAGCAGTATCCCCATGAGCTCTCCGGCGGCATGCGCCAGCGCGTGATGATCGCGGCGGCCATCGCCTGCCATCCCAAGCTCGTCATCGCCGATGAGCCCACCACCGCGCTGGACGTCACCATCCAGGCCCAGGTGCTGGAACTGCTCGGAAGCCTCAAGAAGGATTCAATCACTTCCATTATAATGATCACCCACGACCTGGGCGTAATCGCCAGCATGTGCAGCCGCATCCTCGTGATGTATGGCGGCCTGATCTGCGAACAGGGCACCGCCCGGGAAATCTTCTATGATCCCAAGCATCCCTACACCTGGGGCCTGCTGCGCTCCATTCCCAAGATGACCGAGCGCCGCGATGAAAAGCTGGTGCCCATCAACGGCACCCCGCCGGATATGCTGTGTCCGCCGAAGGGCTGCCCCTTCGCGCCGCGCTGTCCCTACGCCATGCCGGTGTGCCGGAAGTTCCTGGCGCCGGAAACCGTGCTGGGCGAAACCCACTCCGTTTCCTGCCATTTGATGCATCCCAACGCGCCGAAGATTGAAAGGGGGCTGTAATCCATGGAAAACAAGGCATTGATTTCAGTCCGCAATCTGAAGATGTATTTCCCGGTGGGCGGCGGCCTGTTCAGCAAGAAAAAGATACTGAAGGCCGTGGATGACGTCAGCTTTGATCTCTATCCCGGCGAGACCTTCGGCCTCGTGGGCGAATCCGGCTGCGGCAAGACCACCGTGGGCCGCACCATCGTGCGCCTCTACCAGCCCACCGCCGGCCAGATCATCTTTAACGGCCAGGACATCGCTCCCCTCTCCGAGAAGGAAGTGCTGCCCTTCCGCAATAAGATGCAGATGATCTTCCAGGATCCCTACGCATCCCTGAACCCGCGCATGACCGTCGCCAGCATCGTGGGCGAGCCCCTGCGCTATCAGGGCCTGAATGCCAAGGAAGCCGATGATCGCGTGCGCTTCCTGATCGATTGCGTGGGCCTCAAGGAGGACCACCTGAACCGCTATCCCCATGAATTCTCCGGCGGCCAGCGCCAGCGCATCGGCATCGCCCGCGCCCTGGCAGGCAACCCGGAATTCATCGTTTGCGATGAGCCGATCTCCGCGCTGGATGTTTCCATCCAGGCCCAGATCATCAACATGCTGGAGGAGATTCAGGAGAAGATGGGCGTTACCTACCTCTTCGTCTCCCATGATCTTTCCATGGTGCGCCATATCTCCAAGCGCGTGGCCGTTATGTACCTCGGCCACATGGTGGAAATGGCTCCCGTGAACGAGCTCTATTCCAACATGCTCCATCCCTACACCAAGGCGCTGATGTCCGCCGTGCCGATTGCCGACCCGGACGAGGCCGAAAAATCCCAGCGCATCGTGCTGCAGGGCGATGTGCCCCAGCCCATCGATCCGCCCAGCGGCTGCGCCTTCCGCACCCGCTGCCCCTATGCGGATAAATGCTGCGCGGAAAAAACGCCCGAATTGAAGGATGTGGGCAATGGCCACTTCGTCGCCTGCCATAAGATCTAAGCATTTTGGGCTATCCCAAAGGCTCCCTTGTGCAAAGGGAGCTGGCACCGAAGGCGACTGAGGGATTGTTCTGAACATTTTTCCAATTCTCTTCCATACGGAGATGAAGTAACATGACCTATACTGACGCCACCTCCCGCTGCTGGCTGGAGGTGGACCTGGATGTGATCTGCGCAAACTACCGCGCCGCATGCTCCATGCTGGCGGGGGATGCGCAGGTCATTCCCGTTTTGAAGGCAAATGCCTATGGCATGAACGCCGCCGTGATCGCCGAAACCCTGAAAAAAGAGGGCGCGCGCATCTTCGCCGTGGCCACCACCGATGAAGCCGAGCAGCTGCTTGCCTGCGTGCCCGGCATTGAAGTGCTGCCCATGGGCCTTGCGGGGGAGGGCGCGATGGAGCGCCTGATCCGGCAGGGCATGCCCCTCACCCTCTATTCCGAAAAACAGGGCAGGAAGATTGCGGAAGTTGCCGGGAAGATAGGCATACCCGCCCGGGTGCATGTGAAGGTGGATACCGGGCTCCACCGCATCGGCCTCGAGCCGGAGACCGCGGCGGAATTTGTCGCCCGGCTCTGCGAAACCGGCTGGGTGAAGCCCGCCGGGCTCTACACCCACCTCGCCATTCACACCGCCGATATGGACCGCATACAGGTGGATAAGCTGCTCTTCGTCCGGGATGAACTGAAAAAGCTCGGCGTCGATATCCCGCTGACCCACGCAGTGGATTCCATCGGCATGAGCCGCTATCCCTATGCCCATCTGAACGCCGCCCGCGTGGGCGCGTGGCTCTACGGCGTGCGCCCGGGGAAGCAATTCGATGAATACCGCTGTCCGGCCCGCTTCAAGGCCCGGGTTTCCCAGGTGCGCAAGGTAAAAAAGGGCGAATTGATCGGCTACGACGATGATCATCCCCTCGCCCGGGATTCCATCATCGCCACCGTGTCCGCAGGCTATGTGGATGGCACGCCCCGCCTCGGCGAAGGCTGGCAGGTGGAAATTTGCGGAATGCGCGCGAATGTGATCGAGCTCGCCTGCATGGACCAGCTGATGATCGATGTCACGGATGTTCCCGGCGTTTCCGAGGGCGATGTGGTCACCTTCGTCGGCGGCGTCATCCCGGTGGACGAATATGCCCGCATGGGCCGCCTCAACCGCAACGAGGCATGGGCCCGCATCGGGCGGCGCGTGCCGAGGGTATTTTTTGAAAATGGAAAACCCGTGCGCATCAGCGCGGAGGTGTAAAAATGAATCGTGAAATCCTGAAAAAGCTGACCGATGAAAATTACAAATGGGCGGTGGAAAAGCGCCGCGCCCTGCACCGCATCCCCGAGGAGGGCTTTAAGGAGTTCAAAACCCAGAAGCTGATCTGCGATACGCTGGATGAACTGGGCATTCCCTATACCACGGAAAGAACCTGGGTCGTGGGCCTGATCGAGGGCGCGCAGCCGGGCAAAACCATCGCCCTGCGCGCGGATATCGATGCCCTGCCCGTACAGGAGCCCAAGGGCTGCAATTTCCGCTCCGAGCATGAGGGCTGGATGCATGCCTGCGGCCATGATATCCACACCGCCATCCAGCTGGGCGCTGCCCGGCTGCTCGCCGGCCTTCGGGAACAGCTCCGGGGCAATGTGAAGCTGCTCTTCCAGCCTGCCGAGGAAACCACCGGCGGCGCGCTGCCCATGGTGAACGCCGGCGTGCTGGAAAATCCCCGGGTGGACGCCAGCTACGGCCTGCACCTGCAGCCTTACCTGCCGCTGGGCACCGTGGAAGCCCGCCACGGCGCGCTCAACGCCGCCTGCGATGAGATCGAAATCATCGTCCATGGCCGCGGCGGCCATGCAGCCTACCCGGAAAACAGCGTGGACGCCATCGTTTGCGCCGCGCAGATCATTTCCGCGCTGCAGACGCTGGTCTCCCGGAATGTATCGCCGCTGTCCAGCATGGTGCTCACCTTCGGCACCATCGAGGGCGGCCGCGCCAGCAACGTGATCTGCGACCGCGTGCGCCTCTTCGGCACCCTGCGCACCGTGGACCCGAAGCTGCGCGCCCTGGGCCACAAGCGCATCCGGGAAATTGCCCAGAGTGTGGCGCTGGCCTTCGGCGCATCTGCGGAAGTGAACGTGATGGATGGTTACAGCGTGCTGATAAACCATGACCGGGAGACCGATTTGGTGCTCGATCTGGCCACGGAGCTCTTCGGCAAGGGCCATGTGAAGCTCAAAGCCGAGCCCAGCATGGGCGGCGAGGACTTCTCTTACTTTATCGAGGACCGCCCCGGCGCGTTCTACCACATCGGCTGTACCCCCATCGACCGCATGCCCGCAGCCGCGCTCCATAGCCCGCACTTCTGCGCGGATGAGCGCTGCATTCATCAGGGCATGATGATGCAGTCGGCCATCGTGCTCAAGGAAATGGGTGTGGAACTCTGAGATCGCGCAAATGTGCCTTTCCCTTGAAGAAAAGCCGCTGCTGAAAGCGGCCGGCGGGGCATCCCAAATAAGAAAGGACGTATCATTCCGATACGTCCTTTGCGTTTACCTTGAAACTTGCAAACAGCCTCCCGCATTCCGGGCAGTACCAGCTGTCCTCCTGCGTGTCGATTTCGCCCAGGCCATTGGCCATCAGCCTCAAGCAGATGCTTCTGTCCACCAGCTTTCCCTTCCGGAAGGGATTGCGGCTCGGTCGAGGATATTCCTGATCCGATTCCCACTGGAGGCAACATCCCCGCGAGGAAAAAACCTGCAGCCAGCCCTTCATCATCTCCCTGCCGCAATCCGGGCAGTTCTTTTCGTGATCCCAAAGCGGCATGGAATTCCTCCCTTCGGACAGGCGCGGCTTCTTTAAATCTTATGCAGCAGGTTGAAATCGCTGCAGCGGGTGATCGGCACCCAATACATGGCGTAGTGCTGGCCGCCGCCGGTGCGGATGCCGTTGCGGTTTACATACTGGGCGTAGATTTCGCTGCCCTCCACAACCTCGCGCACGTCGCCGCGCACATAGGGATGCACGCTGTCCCGGCTGGAATCGATGATCAGCAGCTGCTTTTCGCCGTCCTTTTCCCGGTGGTCCACAATCGCCACGATGTGGCCCACGCGCAGGTTGGTGAGCGCATAGCCGCCCGCCTCCAGGGTCTGCCACAGGGCCTCATGATCGTTCAGCAGGCCGTCAAAATCGTATCTCAGGCCGATGGCAGTCAGCCTGCCGGCCTCCTGCATGGCCTTCAGCAGCATCGGCCTGTCCGTGCCGTCGTCGCCGCGGCCGCCGTTGTCCATGGAAAACTGGGCCAGCTCATCCACATCGTTCTTTTCGCCGGTGATCCAGTCGATCAAATGGGATACGGAAAAAATGCCGCAGCCCGCGTCGTGCAGGGTATCATCCTCCTCCCGGGGAATGCCGGGATAATTGTACATGTGGGTCCATTCCGGGCAGCTCTGGTTGCACAGGCGCAGTTCTTTTCCATTATAATTGATCATTTTGGTTTTTCCGGTATATTCCATCATTTTTTCCACCTTTCATAAGTATAAATTCAGCCGGCGGCGCTAAGCCCCTGCGCAGCCGGCTGGAAATGGCCGCTCGAAGCTATGCCTGCGGGGGATACAACCCAGGCATACAGCGGACATAAAAACAGGATATACCAGATTTCTCGCCGATATATCCCGCACAACTGCATCTTTCGCTTGCGCGCCGGAACATATCCTTCTTTGAAACCGAAGAAAGCGATACGCGGTTCAGGGGCAGGTTTTCTGACTTCGCTTCATTGCGGTGCGCGCCTTCTCAGCTTCCGCCAATGGCATATTGCGCACAGCTCCACATCACAGCAGCGGTCCTGTTGGAGATTCCCACTCCATTCCCTTTCGCCCGTTTGGGTTCACCCTTGAACTTCCGATATTCTGTTTTCGCCAGTATTATAGCATTAATGGTGCGATTTGTAAAGCAAAAAAGCGATGCTTTTATGCAACCCAAAAAATTTCTGTTGCTTTTGCGATGCCCCGGTTTTGAATGCAGGATTTGCTGCAAAAGTGTGAAATATTGAATAAAATGTATAATTTGCGACCGAATATTTATCAAATACACCGAAAGTTCAAAATGATGTAGATTGTGTAATGATCATGTGATATAATGAATAAATAAAATTCTTTTATATGCCGAAAAGGCTGGGAAAGCGAAGAGGTGCGTGTTATGCATTACTTAGGGGAAGCGGGAGCAGGCGAGAACCGTCGTACCAGCCAGCGTGTGATACGCGAGGAGAACATCAAGCGCCTGTTCAACCTGCTGAACAGCCATCGGGAGCTGTCCCGCACCGATCTTGCGCGGCTCACAGGGCTCAGCCCCACCACGGTTTCCGCGCTGGTGGATGAACTGCTGCGGCAAAATCTTGCGGTGGAGGCGGGCTATGCCCGCACGATGCAGACCGGCCGGAAGCCCATCAACCTGCATATTCATGCAAACGGGCGGCAGATACCGGTGTTTTCCCTGAGCCGCTGGGGCATACGCTATACCCTGTATAACCTCGGCATGGAAGTGCTGGAGAGCATGTTTGTGGGCCATGATTCCGGCTGCTACGGCGGCTTTCAGGAGGACGCCGCCGATCCCTACCCGAATGCCGGCCCGGATTACGCGGAGCTGATCGCGGATATATTGCTCAGCAGGTCCAAATGCTTCCGGGCGGACCTTGCGCTGGTGATCTGCGTGAACTACCCGGGCATTTACCTGGCGGAGCAGCATGTTTTCTCCCTCTCATCCATGCATGTTTCCTTCTGCGAGGACAGCATGAAGGCGCTGGAGGAGCGGATGGGCCTTCCCGTGTTCATCGGAAACAGCGCGCAGTCCTCGGCCTACGCGGAGAAAAAATATCTGGAAGCCGCCGGGCAGGGCACGGATGACCTGATCTATGTGCTCGTGTGGGACGGTGTGGGCACGGGCATCGTGGAAAAGGGCAAGATTTATATGGGCCGCGAGGGCTTCTGCGGCGAAATGGGCCATGTGAGCGTGAATTACCGCGGCAAGCGCTGCGTTTGCGGCGGCCGCGGATGCCTGGAGCAGTATGTGAATGTGGAGGCCATCATCTCCCGGGTGGCCCAGCTGGTGGATTTCCATCCGCTTGAGCTGCTGCCCACCGATCCCGCCCAGCTTACGCTTGAAAAGATCGGCAGGGCGTATGAGGCGGGGGAGAAGGAGATCGTGAGCCTGCTGGATGATGTGGCTGCGCAGCTCTTCGCCGGCATGTACAGCACGATGTGTATCACGGGCATTGCCCGCATGTACATCGGCGGCGGCATCGAGCGCCTCGGCGCGCGCTTCCTGGATCAGCTGCGGCTGATGGCGGAAAATGCCGGCGGCGGATTGCTCAGCAGGCGCATGTGCATCGATTACGGCCACATCAGCTCGGAGGACATCGGCCGCGGCATCGCGGAATATTATATCGACAAGGTTTTTGAAATAGGAAAGAGATAACAAAACATCCGGTTCGAAAGAACCGGATGTTTTTTGATAAGGATGTACGGTCTGCCGGAATTGCGCCCGGAAAACCGTGCGATTTTCAGCGAATCTCACAGCTCCAGCCTGCCCTCATACACCAGCTCCGCGCTGCCGTGCAGGGTCACGCCCTCGTCGCCGTAGTGCACGGTGAGCGTGCCGCCGAGCACATGCACGCTGATATCCGTGTCACGCGCGCAGAGGCCGTTTTCCACCGCTGCCACAACCGCCGCGCAGGCGCCGGTGCCGCAGGCCATGGTTTCGCCGCTGCCGCGCTCGAAGCAGCGCATACGCAGGGTGGTGGGGTTCACCACGCGCACGAATTCCGTGTTCACGCGCTCGGGGAAGATTTCCGCATTCTCAAACTGCGGGCCGGTCAGCTCCAGGTCCAGCGTATCCACCTTGTCGGTGAATACCACGCAGTGGGGGTTGCCCAGGGACATGCAGTTCAGCATGTACTCCTGCCCGCCGATTACCGCAGGAACATTCAGCGCCCGCTCCGCCTCCAGCGTGCAGGGCACCGCCGCCGGGTTCAGCTGGGGCTTGCCCACAAATACGGATGCGCTGCTCACCTTGCCGTAGCGGGTGTAGAGCTTGAGGTGCTTCACGCCGCTGGCGGTTTCAATGTCCAGCTCCTCCTTGGGAGCGATGCCATAGTCATAGAGGTATTTGCCCACGCAGCGGATGCAGTTGCCCGCCATGCGGCCCTCGGAGCCATCGCGGTTGTAGATGCGCATCTTCGCATCGGCAATTTCGGATTTCTCTACCAGCACGATGCCGTCCGCGCCCACGCCGTAGTGCGCCCGGCAGAGCTTCACGCACAGGGATTCGGGGTAAGCCACCGCGCCGTCGAAGTTGTTGATGAAGATATAATCGTTGCCGTCGGACTGCATCTTGGCAAAGTGCAGCACCTGCCGCTCGGAGCGCAGTCGGTTGATGTTCACCAGCTCGGTATTTGCCTGGGTGTAGCGGCTGGCGATGATATCCGCCAGTGCGTTCGCGGTGTCCAGGGAGGTGAGGCAGGCGATGTTCAGGCCCAGCGCCTTGCGGTGCAGCTCGATGTAATCTTCGAGGGTGGAATCCAGCAGCGCGCCGGTGTACACGATGTAGTTCACCCTGCCGCTCTCCAGCAGCGCCGCGCTGGCGGCGGTATCGCTGATATCCTCCACGGTCTGAACCGGGATGCCCAGCGTGGAAATGGCGGCGGCTGTGCCGCTGGTGGCGTAGAGCCGGCAGCCCAGGTCGTTGAACTTCCGGGCAAGGCCCAGGATTTCGTAGTAGTCGTGCTCATCCACGCTCAGCAGCACGCCGGTTTCTTCGCCGGGGTGGGGCAGGCGGATGCCGCTGCTGACGAGTCCCTTGAACAGTGCCTCCGCCACATCCTTGCCGATGCCCAGCACTTCGCCGGTGGACTTCATCTCCGGACTCAGGTAGCTGTTGGCGTCGGTGAGCTTCTCGAAGGAGAATACCGGCACCTTTACCGCGTAATAGGGCG
Source organism: Clostridia bacterium (assembly GCA_017481065.1). Next base: position 44,771 of record JAFUPT010000137.1, read on the forward strand.
GGGTTTCGCTGAGGCCCGTGCCCCAGCCCAGGTCCTTCAGCTTCTCTCCCACCATTACCCGGCTGGCCAAATCCACCATGGGAACGCCGGTCACCTTGGAAATGTAGGGAATCGTGCGGGATGCGCGGGGGTTCACTTCGATTACATAGAGCTCGCCCCGGTAGATCAGGTACTGGATGTTCACCAATCCCTTGGTGCCCAGCGCCAGCGCCAGCTGGGTGGAGGATTCCACGATGGTTTCCAGCATGCGGTCGTTGATATTGAAGGGGGGATATACGGCGATGGAGTCGCCGGAGTGCACGCCTGCGCGCTCGATGTGCTCCATGATGCCGGGGATGAGCACATCCTCGCCATCGCTGATCACGTCCACCTCCAGCTCCACGCCGCTCATGTATTTATCCACCAGCACCGGATTGTCGATGCCGCCGGAGAGGATGCGCGTCATGTAGCGCTCCACATCCTTGGGGGCATGGGCGATGGTCATGTTCTGGCCGCCGATAACGTAGCTCGGGCGCAGCAGAACCGGGTAGCCCAGCATTTCGGCGGCCTCAAAGGCCTCCTCCATGGTGCGCACGCCGCAGCCCTTGGGACGGCGGATGGAGAACTTCTCCAGCAGCGCGTCGAAGCGCTCGCGGTCCTCGGCGATATCGATGCCCTCGGCGCTGGTGCCGAGGATTTTCACGCCCGCCCTGTCCAGTGCCTGGGTGAGCTTGATGGCGGTCTGGCCGCCGAAGGCCACAACCACGCCCACGGGCTTCTCCACTTCCAAAATGCGCAGCACATCCTCCTCGGTGAGGGGCTCGAAGTAGAGGCGGTCGGCGGTGTCGTAGTCGGTGGATACGGTTTCGGGGTTGTTGTTGATGATGGCCACATCGTAGCCCAGCTTTTTCAGCGTCCATACGCAGTGCACGCTGGAATAGTCAAATTCAATGCCCTGGCCGATGCGGATGGGGCCGCTGCCCAGCACCACGATCACCGGCTTGCCGCTACGGGGGAAGATGCGGGATTCGCATTCGGCGTCGAAGCTGGAATAGAAGTAGGGGGTCTCGGCGTCGAATTCCGCAGCGCAGGTATCCACCATTTTATAGGAAGATACGCTGGCGGGCAGATCGCTCCTGCCGGAGATGCGCTTGAGCGCCGCATCCGGGTAGCCGAGCTTCTTTCCGAGGAAGTAATCCTCATCCGTGAGTCCGCCTGCGATCCTTGCTTCGAAGTCCGCCAGCTTCTTGATCTTGCGCAGGAACCAGCGGTCGATCTTCGTGATTTCAAAGATGCGGTCGATGGAAACGCCGGATTTGATGGCCTCGAAGATGGTGAACAGCCGCAGATCATCCTGCGCCTTCAGCCGCTCCTCCACCGGCACATTTCCGCTGTAAGGCAGGTTCAGGGTATCCAGCTTGATCTCCGCGCCGCGCACGGCCTTCATCAGCGCCATTTCAAAGCTCGGGGCGATGCTCATCACCTCGCCGGTGGCCTTCATCTGGGTGCCGAGCTTGCGGCTCGCGCCTGCAAACTTCTCAAAGGGCCATTTCGGCAGCTTCACCACGCAGTAATCCACCGTGGGCTCGAAGCATGCGCAGGTCTTGCCGGTAATTTCGTTCCTGATTTCATCCAGGGTATAGCCCAGGGCGATCTGGGTGGTCACCTTCGCGATGGGATAGCCCGTGGCCTTGCTGGCCAGCGCCGAGGAGCGGGATACCCGGGGATTTACCTCGATCACCGCGTATTCAAAGCTATCCGGGTTCAGGGCAAACTGGCAGTTGCAGCCGCCCACGATGCCCAGCGCCTCGATGATGTTCAGCGCCGCGCCCCGCAGCATGGCATATTCCCTGCTGGAGAGGGTGAGCGCCGGGGCGACCACGATGGAATCGCCGGTATGGATGCCCACCGGGTCGAAGTTTTCCATGGAGCAGATGGCGATCACGTTGCCCACGGAATCGCGCATCACCTCGAATTCGATCTCCTTCCAGCCGGCGATGTACTTTTCGATCAATACCTGGGTGATGGGGGACATGTCCAGGCCCACCCGGGCAATTTCGTGCAGCTCTTCCGCATCGTATGCCACGCCGCCGCCCGCGCCGCCGAGGGTGAATGCCGGGCGCACGATCACCGGGTAGCCGATCTCCGCAGCGATGCGCAGGCAATGGTCCACATCGTTTGCGATCTCGGAGGGAATGCAGGGCTCGCCGATGGCAGCCATGGTGTCCTTGAAGAGCTGGCGGTCCTCCGCCTTGTCGATGGCCTCGGCGTTGGTGCCGATCAGCTTCACGCCGTGCTTCTCCAGGAAGCCCTCCTTGGAGAGCTGCATGGCGATGGTCAGGCCGGTCTGGCCGCCCAGGCCCGCCAGCATGCTGTCCGGCTTTTCATGCTCGATGATGCGCTTGATGGTCTGGGCGGTGAGGGGCTCCAGGTAAATTTCGTCTGCCAGCGCCTTGTCGGTCATGATGGTGGCGGGGTTGGAATTCACCAGCACCACATTCACGCCCGCCGCCTTCAATACCCGGCAGGCCTGCGCGCCCGCGTAGTCAAATTCGGCGGCCTGGCCGATCACGATGGGGCCGGAGCCGATCATCAATACTTTCTTGATATCCTTGTTCAGCGGCATGCGCTTTCGCCTCCCATCATGGAAATGAAGCGGTCAAAGAGGAAGGAAGCATCCCTGGGGCCGGGCTGGGGCTCGGGATCAAACTGCACGGTGAAGGCGTTCAGCGCGGGATAAGCTATGCCCTCGCAGCCGCCGTCGTTTGCGTTCACGAAGGAAATCTCGCCCTTTTCCACGGTGGCGGAGATCACCTCGTAGCCGTGGTTCTGGCTGGTGATGTAGGTGCAGCCGGCCTTGCAGTCCCGCACGGGCTGGTTGCCGCCGCGGTGGCCGTATTTCATCTTGGCGGTTTTTGCGCCTGCGGCGATGGCGGCCATCTGGTGGCCCAGGCCGATGCCGAAGATGGGCAGCTTGCCCAGCATTTTTTCAATTTCTGCGATGCGGGCGCCGTTCTCCGCAGGGTCGCCGGGGCCGCCGGAGAGCAGCAGGCCGTCGAAGCCGCCGGAGAGGATTTCTTCCGCCGGGGTATCCGCCGGGAAGGCGGTCACTTCGCAGCTGCGCTTGGCGAGCTCACGGAAGATGTAAGCCCTCGCGCCATAGTCCAGCAGCGCCGCGCGGTACTTTTGCTCGCCTTCCGCCGGGAAAACGGCCGTTTCCCTGCGCAGATCCGGTTGCGCAGCGGTGCATTCCGCAAGCGCACCCAGTTCGGCGGGAACCTCCGCGCAGATCATGGCGTTCATCACACCCTGCTCGCGCACCTTCCGGGTGATGGCGCGGGTATCCACGCCGCAGATGCCGGGCACGCCGTTGTCCTTTAGGAATTTATCCAGCGCATACTGGCTGCGGAAATTGGAGGGTTCATCGCAGTATTCGCGCACCACATAGCCGCGCAGGCTGCATTTGCCCTCAAAATCTGTTTCATTGATTCCATAATTGCCCACCAGCGGGAAGGTCTGCATCACGATCTGCCCCGCATAGCAGGGATCGGTCAGGGTTTCGGTGTAGCCCACCACGCCGGTGGTGAACACCAATTCGCCGGTGCAGCTTGCATCCGCGCCGAAGGCGCTTCCTTCATAAACCGTGCCGTCCGACAGAACCAGATAAGCCTTTTTCATTCAGTCCAGCCTCTTTTCGGATAAGGGAATTTTTCTCACATATCGGTAAGGGTTGCATACATCACGGCCTTGATGGTGTGCATGCGGTTTTCCGCCTCATCAAACACGATGGATGCGGGGGATTCAAATACCTCGTCGGTCACTTCCATTTCATTGATGCCAAACTTCTCGGAAATCTGCTTGCCGATGGTGGTGTTCAGGTCATGGAAGGCGGGCAGGCAGTGCATAAATACACAATCCTCCGCCGCTGCAGCCATCAGCTTGCTGTTCACCTGGTAGGGGGAGAGCTCCTTGATGCGCTCGCTCCACACCTCGTCCGGCTCGCCCATGGATACCCATACGTCCGTGTAGATAACCTTCGCGCCCTTCACTGCGTCCATGGGGTCCTCATTGAAGGAAAGGGTTGCGCCGGTCTCGGCGGCGATGTGCTTGCATTCGGCCACCAGTTCCGCCTTCGGGAAATACTTCTCCGGAGCGCATGCCACGAAATCCATGCCCATCTTTGCGCAGCCCACCATCAGGGAATTGCCCATGTTGTAGCGGGCGTCGCCCATGTAAACCAATTTTACGCCTTTCAGCGCGCCGAACTTCTCCTTGATGGTCAAAAAGTCCGCCAGGATCTGGGTGGGGTGGAATTCGTTGGTCAGGCCGTTCCACACCGGAACGCCCGCGTACTTCGCCAAATCCTCCACAATTTCCTGGCCGAAGCCGCGGTATTCGATGCCATCGTACATCCTGCCCAGCACCCGGGCGGTATCGGCGA